>VMEU01000012.1 GCA_007375675.1 Parcubacteria group bacterium Greene0416_39
CACGCCAAGGGCGCGGCCGCGGGGAATGATCGTCACTTTGTGCAGAGGGTCGGCCCCCTGGACCGTGACGGCCAGGACCGTGTGGCCAGCTTCGTGGTAGGCGGTGATCTTCTTATCCTCGTCGGTCATCACCATGGAGCGGCGCTCAGAACCCATGTAGACCTTGTCTTTCGCGTTCTCGAGCGAAAAAAAGCAGCTCAGTGGTGTAGCAGCAAAGGTTCTTGTTTTGCGCTTGATAGGCAAGGCGTTATCTTCCGATCCGATGATTCGCTAGGTTTCATGAGAGTATTGCCAAGCGACTCTCAAGAGCCTGCTTTAGGAGGGCGCGTTCTCGAGGCCTCGTTGCTCTCCACGCTTCTTGAATTTCAAAAGAGAGTAGAGCAGATTGACCTTCTCAAGCAAGCCAACATAAGGGTTCTTTCCTCGGGCATTGTTTCAAACGCAAGAGTTAGCTTCTCGCTGCAAGCCAACATAAGGGTTCTTTCCTCGGGCATTGTTTCAAACGCAAGAGTTAGCTTCTCGCTGTCTGAAGGTTGGAAGATATTCTTTAACCCAGAAGAATCTCTTGATTGGCAAATCACAAAACTTCGTCTGGTTCTCGAAAAGAAAATCCCCGCAGAAAAGAGGGGATCTTTGGAGTATATTGACGTGAGGTTTGGCAACCAGGCGTATCTCAAATACCGCTAATTTAGAGCCATTTTTTGCTCTTAAAGTAGCCTACTGTTACGAGAAATGCGGCAAGAAGCATTCCTATCACAATCCAGAAGTCGTAGGTTTTTCCCGCAAAAGGCAAGGAAGTGGTACTCATTCCAAAGAGTTGAGAGATGAGCGTTAAGGGAAGGAGAATGACGGAAAATACAGTGAGAATGCGCACGATCTCGTTTGTCTTATAGGACAGTAGAGAGTTATTGGTATCCTCTAACGCCTCAACAGTTTCCTTGTACGCAATAAGGTTGCTCGTTGCTCTTGCCCAGTGGTTTCTCAAATGGGAGAAGTATGGGGCGATTTCTTTTCCAAAAGATTCAGAAGCCGTGTCTCGCAGAGAGGTGACAACTCCTTTTTGCGGCCTTGCTATTTTCCAAAAGTTAATGACGTCTGCTTTTACAAAGGAAATTTCGCGGAGCATTTCCTTTTCTCTTCCTTGGAAAATGGATTCTTCAATTGTTTCGAGTTTTTTGCCAATACGCTGGATTTTTACTCCGCAGTCTTCCCACAGTTCGTGTAAAAGGAAATACATAAGCAAAGGCGCGCCCTGCTCCATATGCTTTTTCCTTGTTTCTTCATAGAGGTTGCATTGGTCAAGGAGTTTCTTTAGAGGGAGACTGGATTGTACGTGGGAAGTGATGAGGGTATCTTTTGTTACGATAAGGTCAAGCTCGCGGGGCCTCGTTTCTCTGCGTTCTTTGTTGTAGATAGGGAAAAACAGCACCAAAAAAAGGTACCCTGGGAATGTTTCAACCTTGGTTGCCCAGGAGGGGCGAGTGAGCTGTTCAAGCACAATAGGATGAAACGCAAACTTTCCCCGCAGAAAATCCATATCTTCTTTTCCAGGATCTTGAATATCTATCCACGTAGTTCCTTGGTATTCAATAATGCTTCTCATGCTTATAGTATAGCAAAGCAGAACACCAGCCGCAATGGGGGTATTGACTGCTCATTTTTATTTAGGTATAATCTTTCAAAGACATGGAAGAAATCGCAAAAGAAAAAAGCATAGAGGATCTTGAAGGACACAAAAAGCTCGAAGACGAATACTTAGCAGGATGGCAGAGAGAGCGGGCTGATTTTTTGAACTATAAGAGAGAAGAGATGGAAAGACTGAAATTGTTTGTTGGGTATGCTACCGAAGATATACTCGTTAAGCTTCTCCCCGTTGTTGACAATTTTGAGTTAGCTGACAAAGAACTTACCGAAGACCAAAAGAAGAACGGGTTTGTAAAAGGAGTTCTGCAGATAGCAGGCCAGCTTAGAGAATTTCTCAAGACTCAGGGAGTAGAAGAAATGGACTCGCAGGGAAAGAAGTTTAACCCAGAATTCCATGAGGCAGTGGGAGAAATGGAAGGCAAGGAAACGGGTTTGGTAGGAGAGGTTGTTGCAAAAGGGTATACCTTACGAGGAAAGGTTCTGAGGCCGGCCAAAGTTAAAGTTACAAAGTAACCAATAAAAAATGCAAATCCGCGAATGACTGCGAATGCCGCGAATACAACTATTTGTACATTCGCATATCATTTGTAGATTTGCATTATATATGTATGCCAAAGGTTGTAGGAATTGATTTGGGCACCACCCTTTCTGAAATTGCGGTAATGGAAGGGGGGCAGCCAAAGATTATTGAAAACAGGGAGGGTTCTCGCACCACGCCTTCTACGGTTGCGTTTGCCAAAAACGGGGAGATTTTGGTTGGCGTGCAGGCAAAGCGCCAGCAGATAACCAACCCCAAGAACACCGTTTCCCAGGTGAAGCGTCTTATGGGACGGAGGTTTTCAGATGCTTCAGTTCAGAAAGACAAACAACTCCTTCCCTATGAAATGCAAGAGTCTTCAGACGGCGGAGTGGAGGTTAAGATGGGGGAAAAATGGTACAAGCCGCCAGAAATTTCTGCAATGATTTTGCGAAAGCTCAAACAAGACGCAGAAGAAAAACTCGGAGAAAAAATCACAGAAGCGATCATCACGGTTCCTGCCTACTTTGACGATAGCCAGAGAAAGGCAACCAAAGTTGCAGGAGAAATTGCTGGGCTGGATGTAAAAAGGGTGCTCAACGAGCCAACCGCGGCAGCCCTTGCGTACGGACTCAATAAGAAGAACAACGAAAGAATAGTTGTGTATGACTTTGGCGGAGGAACGTTTGACATATCTATTCTCGAGATTTCCCAGGATACCATTGAGGTGAAAGCAACAGGAGGGGATACGCACCTTGGCGGAGAAGACTTTGACCAAAAGGTTATGGACTGGCTCATTGACCAGTTCAAAAAAGACCAAGGCATTGATCTTTCAAAAGACCCTCTCGCCTTGCAGCGTTTGAAAGAAGCAGGAGAGAAGACAAAAATGGAACTTTCCACATCCATGGAAAGCGAAGTGAACCTTCCTTTTATTACTTCTGACGCTGCGGGGCCTAAGCACTTGTACTACAAATTGAGCCGGACCCTGCTTGAAGGGTTGGTGCGAGAGTACATTGACCGCTCCGTTGAGTTGGTGAAGCAGACGCTGCAGGATGCAAAGTTTTCTGTGAAAGACATTGACGAGATTGTTCTTGTTGGAGGCCAGACCAGGATGCCCGCAATGCAAGAAGCAGTGAAAGAATTGTTTGGCAAAGAGCCGAATCGTTCCATCAACCCAGACGAAGTTGTGGCATTGGGAGCAGCAGTGCAGGCAGGAATTTTGCAGGGCGACGTGAAAGACGTTCTCTTGCTTGACGTGACGCCTCTGTCTTTAGGTATTGAAACCTTAGGAGGAGTGAATACCGTGCTCATTGCAAAAAATATCACCATCCCCACGAGCAAAAGCCAGGTATTTTCCACTGCTGCTGACAGCCAAACTTCTGTGGAAGTGCACGTGGTGCAGGGAGAGCGGCAAATGGCGCAAGACAATAAGTCTTTGGGAAGGTTTATCTTAGACGGCATTGCTCCTGCGCCCCGGGGCATGCCGCAGGTTGAGGTGTCTTTTGACATTGACGTAAACGGGATTCTCAATGTTACTGCAAAAGACAAAGCAACTCAAAAAACCCAGAGCATACGCATTGAAGGATCTACCGGCATTTCCAAAGAAGAAGTTGAACGCATGAGAAAAGAGGCGCAAGCGCATGAAGAAGAAGACAAAAAGAAACGGGAACTTATTGAGACGAAAAATACCGCAGATACCCTTGTTTACACCGCAGAGAAGACCTTGAAAGACTTTGCAGACAAGATCACAGAAGACGTGAAAAAAGACGTACAGGAAAAATTAGATGCGTTGAAAAGCGTCAAGGAGAGTGATATGGTAGATGAAATCAGGAGCAAGAGTTCAGAGCTATCTGCTGCGCTCCAAAAAATAGGAGAAACATTGTACAAACAGAATCCAGGGCAGTAGAGCAATTCTATGACAAAAGATTACTACAAGGTTTTGGGGATTGAGAAAAACGCCTCTTCAGACGATATCAAGAAGGCCTACTACAAACTCGCTCATAAACACCATCCTGATAAAGGAGGGGACGCTGCAAAGTTCAAGGAGATTCACGACGCATACCAGATTCTCTCAAACTCTGAAAAACGAGCCCAGTATGACAGGTTTGGAAAAGTGTTTGACTCTTCGACAGGCTCAGGGCAAGGGGAGGGATTTGGAGGATTCCGTTGGGCGTGGGGAACTCCTGAGGCTGAAGGATTTGGGGATGCTGGAGTTGAATTCCCAGACATTGGGGAGATTTTTGAGGATTTCTTTGGTGGAGGAGCAGGGGAAGAAAGAGACACAAGGAGAGGAAGAGATATTGAGGTTGAGCTTGAGATTCCCTTGGAAGCTACTCTCAAAGGCCATACTGAAAGAGTTGTCTTAACGCGGTTTGTTTCTTGCACCAGATGCCAGGGAGTAGGCGCAGAACCTTCAACCAAGGTAAAAGAATGTTTTTCTTGCCGCGGCAAGGGAGAAGTTCAGCAGATTCGGAGAACGATTTTTGGTTCTTTCACAAAAATAGCAAAGTGCCCGGAATGTGAAGGAGAGGGCTGGAAACCAGAAAAAGTGTGCAACGTGTGCAAAGGAGAAGGGAGGATCAAGGCAGAGGAAGAAATTTCTTTGTTCATTCCTGCTGGCGTGGATACCAACCAAATGCTCAAGGTTCAAGGGAAAGGAGACGCTGGGAGAAAAAAAGGAAAGCCAGGAGACCTCTACATAAGAGTTAAGGTGAAAGTCCACCCTGTATTTTTCAGAAAAGGAGACGACCTTTTTCTCAAGATTCCCGTTTCATTTTCTCAGGCAGCATTGGGAGACGAGCTCGAAGTTCCTTTAATAGACGCTACAAAAATTCTCTTAACTCTGCCTGCTGGCACAGAATCGGGCAGGGTTTTACGGGTTTCCGATAAAGGCATTCCTCACTTTACAGGCCAAGGCAGAGGTGATATGTATGTGGAGTTCACTCTCAAGACTCCAAAGAAGCTCACAAAAGAGCAGAAAGA
>VMEU01000007.1 GCA_007375675.1 Parcubacteria group bacterium Greene0416_39
AACGGCACAGGCAACCGAGTCATGACTTCTCCAGACGGCATTACCTGGACATCAAGAACCAGCGCCGCGGATAATGCTTGGGAAGGAGTGGCTTACGGCAATGGCTTATTCGTTGCTGTTGAGACTAGTGAGGTAGGTAACCGGGTCATGACCTCGCCTGGTATAACCTGGACCAAGCCAGCTGGCGTAACAACAGTAGCTGTTGAGTGCTTTGGCGGGGGAGGAGGAGGGGGAGGAGGAATAGGAAATCCTGTTACTACTGACACCAGACCTGGAGGAGGAGGCGGCGGGGGAGGAGCAAAGGGTTTCCGCATAATACCCGCTTCTAGTGTTGGTGCAACTGAAACAATAACAGTCGGAGCTGTTGGAACTGCTGGTGCTGCTGCTGTTAGTGGTGGTGCGGGTGGTAGTAGTAGCTTCGGCGCATTTCTAACTGTATATGGTGGTGGCGGAGGTTTGGGTGGTAATGGCACTGAAGATGGTGGTGGAGGTGGTGGAGGATCTGGATCGGCAGGTGGCATTGGCTCTGCACCTCCAGGCGGGGCAGGTGGAGGTCCGGGAGGAGCAACGCCATCTGGCAACAATAACGACGGATTTGGTGGTGCTTCCGGTGGAAGTGGTTCAGGAACAGGTAATCCTGGAGGGAATTCATCTTTTGGCGGCGGAGGCGGTGGCGGGGCCGGAGCACACGGGAGTACGCAAGGAGCCGGTGCTGGTGGCTCATCTGTTTTCGGCGGTGCTGGAGGTGGATCTGGTGGTGGTTTGGGTCAAGGGAATGTAGAATCTGCTGGTGGTGCTGGTGGTGCTGCTCCAGGATCTACATCCGGCGGTGGCGGAGCAGGTGGCGCCGTAAACGGCGTTGCCGGTACTGCTGGAACGGCAACCTCGGAATACGCAGGCTCAGGCGGCGGCGGAGGCGGTGCCCAGGACTCTGGCACAGGCGGAGTAGGTGGTGCAGGCGCTGCCCCTAGTGGCGGCGGTGGCGGCGGTGGCGGCGGCACACCAACCGGCGGCGCAGGCGGCGCGGGCGGCCGAGGCGAGTGTAGGGTGTGGGCCTGGTGAGGCCGCTGATGCGGCCTACAGATTCCCGCTGATTCTTAGCCGATTCCCGCTGATGCTTTCTACATTATTGAAGAAAACACGCCCTGCCAGGGCGTGTTTTCGTTTCGGTTGTCTTGCGCCGCTGTTTTTTTGGAGATTTTGTGCTGCGTGTTTTCGTTTCGGTTGTCTTGCGCCGCTGTTTTTTTGGAGATTTTGTGCTATACTGCCATTATGGCAGTTGATTATAGGAAAATTAAAGATGTGCTTGAAAAAAGCGGCGTAGTACTGGCATATGTGTTTGGTTCATACGCAAAAGAAAAGGCAGGCCCCCTGTCTGATTTTGATATTGCGATAGTTTTTTCAAAGGGGATATCTAACGCGCAGTACAAAGATAAAGAACTTGATATTGCTGAAAAACTAGGGAAAATTCTAAAAATAAGCAAAGTAGATGTCATAAACTTAGAAATAGCAACAAGCCCGCTTTTAAAACACCGAGCCGTTTTTTATGGCACGCCGATTTTTGCAAAAGACAAAAAGATGCAATTCGAGCTTGAGGCGAGAGTCCGCCAAGAGTACGAAGACACAAAGTATTTGAGGAAAAAGATGCATGCCATCATGGGGCGGCAAATACAAGAGGGGTCTTTAGGCACAACGCCGCTTTCCCCATCACAAGAAAAATCATTTACAGCATATGTCCATAGATAAAGAAACAATAAAAGAGCGGCTGGGCAAGTTATCGCAAGTTATAAAACTTCTTGAAAAATACCGCAGTGTTTCAAGAGATGATTTTTTGGTAGATTTCACCATAAATAGCGCGGCTCAATACAATTTGATATTGGGTATTGAGATTATATCAGACGTAGGAGCGCATATTCTCAGCGAGGCCCACGAGGTGCGCTCCAAGGAGTACCGCGAGATAATAGAAAATTTAGGCGAGTACAACATTGTTCCCAAAGATTTCGCAAAAGAAAACGCGCACATGGCGCAGTTTAGAAATCTCATTATCCACCAGTACGCAGATGTGGACATGGAGCAGGTATATCAAAACCTGCAAAAAGCCCCGGATATTTTTCGAGAATTTGCAAAGCACTATCTCAAGTTTTTAGAAAAGTAAATTCATTCCTTCATTTCTTACAATATTGAGAGAATTACAAAATTTGCCTTGGATCTTTTCTTTCCTGTGTTTTGCGTAGGGTGCCAGAGAGAAGGAAAATATCTATGCAAAAGGTGCAGCGAATTTTTAGGAGAAGCTTCGCTTATATGCCCGGTATGCGAGGAATCAAGCTTCACTGGAGAGCGTCATGTTTCATGTTCCACGCTTTATGGTTTAGATGGGTTGGTCGCTGTGTGGGAGTACGAGGGAGTAATCAAGCAACTGCTCTTGCGAATAAAGTATGGGGGAATAGGTCACGCAACGCAAGAAACCATGGAGCTGGCGTTTCTCGCAATAGCGCAAGACACGGCGCGTTTCTCGCAGTTCCTTTCATTTTTGCTTGAGAAAGAAACCGTGCTTACGTTTGTGCCTATGTGGAAAAGAAAAGAACGCAAAAGAGGGTATAACCAAGCCTTGCTGATTGCGCAAGCCCTCGGAACAATTATTAGCTCCTCTACAGACTCCTCTACAGGTTCCTCTACAAGTTTCTCGTGTGCTAAAACTCCACAACAGTTTTTGCAAAAAACAAAAGACACCAAGTCGCAGACAGAACTCGCAAGGATAGAACGTTTATCAAACGTGAAAGACTCGTTTGCGATTGTGCAGGAGAGCTCAAACTCTGAATTTCCTTTGCGCTTTACCCCAACCCTTTCTTCCAGTGTGGTGCTGGTTGACGACGTGTGGACCACCGGAGCTACTATGAAAGAATGCTGCAAAGTTTTGAAAAAGGCAGGAGTAGAAAAAGTATGGGGATTTGTCTTGGCTCGTACCGTATGACAGAAGCAGAAGTTATTACAAAAGAAGACGCACAATACCCAAAGCTCTTGAAAGAAATGAGGGATGCGCCAAAGAAGCTGTATTATAAAGGTGCGTGGAATCCACAACTTTTTAAGCACTGTTTTGCGGTTGTTGGCACAAGGCGAATGACAAGCTATGGAAAGCGTGTGACCGAGCAGTTGGTAGGGGAGATAGCGGCAGCAGGAGTAACCATAGTTTCTGGATTTATGTATGGTATTGATGCAACAAGTCACAAAGCGGCCTTGAGAGTTGGGGGAAGAACCATTGCAGTGATGCCTTGCGGAATTGACGTTATCCACCCTGAATATCAAAAGGATTTGTACAACGAGATTGTGGATAACGGAGGGCTCATTCTTTCAGAATACGAGGGCACATTTTTACCCACGTTGTGGAGTTATCCAAAGAGGAATAGAATTGTAGCAGGGCTTTGCCAGGCAACCATGGTGGTGGAAGCAGGCGAGAACTCGGGCTCTTTGATTACAGCAAATTTTGCAAAAAAGTTTGGGAGAAGAGTCTTTGCAGTGCCAGGCCCGCTTACAAGCAGCGTATCAGTGGGGATTATGCAGCTTATTAAAGAGGGAGCCGCCGTGGTTACGAGCGCAAAGGATGTGTTGGATTATTATTGCCAGAATTTAAAATTTTTTCCGTCTTTATCCCTCGCCTCTAAGGCGGGGAGCCCTACAACGAAAAAAATTTTGAATTCTGGCTCTAATTCTGAACTCGAGCAGAAAAGCCGCAGTGCTCCCTTTACGGGGTCCTCTATAGATTCCTCTATTAGTTCCTCTAATTCTCTAGAACAAAAAATACTTGAGCAATTGAGGGCAGAGCCCAAAGAAATTGACGAATTAGCTCGTTTGTTTGAAATGTCAGCTGCTCAAATTGGCAGCGCCCTTTCTCTCCTTGAATTGTCTGGCGCAGTAACAAAAGAGGGCGGAAAGTATTACATTGCTTAGTTATGCTTATCAAAGTTTCATCGGCAGCGCATTCGGGCTTAGAATCTCTGGGAATAGACGTTGAGATTAACGTGGCAAACAGGGGATTGCCTGGTTTTGATATTGTGGGCTTGCCCGCGCAATCGGTAGACGAAAGCAAAGAGCGGGTACGAACCGCAATTTCAAATTCTCATGTGGAGTTTCCTCAAAAGAAAATTACGGTAAACCTTGCTCCAGCCGATGTTCCCAAAGAAGGTTCTTTCTACGACTTGCCCATAGCAGTGGGGATCTTGGGTTCCGTTCTTCACTTTGAAATACCAAAGAAAAGTTTGTTTTTTGGCGAGCTTTCGTTTGACGGTTCTCTGCGCCATACCAAAGGAACACTGCTTTTAGCGTTGTTTGCAAAAGAAGCGGGGTTTGAGAAATTGTATGTTCCAGCAGAATCTGCCAACGAGGCCGCCATTGTGCAGGGAATTAAAGTATACCCCATAGAAAATCTTGAAGAAATGATAGCAATTCTTTTGGGGAAGCTGCATTTGGAACCTGTGGCATACAGTGAAGGCGTCCCGTCATTTACCGGGGCGGCTGCTGCCGAGTTTGATATGGCAGAAATTTTGGGCCAAGAAATGGCAAAGCGCGCCATGGAAATTGCTGCTGCCGGCGGCCACAACATTCTTCTCACAGGAAGCCCTGGCGCCGGAAAAACCATGTTAGCACGAGCCCTCCCTGGCGTTTTGCCACTGCTTTCTGAAGAAGAATCTCTTGAAGTGAGCAAGGTCTATTCTATCGCGGGATATATTCCGCCCGGGGGCTCTTTAATACGAGTTCGTCCGTTTCGGTCTCCTCATCACACCATTTCTCAAATTGGGCTTTGTGGCGGCGGCACCAAGCCCCAGCCAGGCGAGATTACGCTTGCCCATAGAGGCGTGCTGTTTCTTGATGAATTTAACGAGTTTCCCCGAACAGTATTAGAGGCCTTGCGCCAGCCCGTAGAAGACGGGCGCATCACTATTTCTCGCAGTAGAGGACGGGTAACGTATCCTTCCCGCTTCATGCTGGTGGCTTCTGCCAATCCCTGCCCTTGCGGATTTTTGAACCATCCAAAGAAAGCGTGCGAATGCACTGTACGAGAAATTCACAAATACCATAAACGAGTTTCCGGCCCTATTTTAGATCGTATTGATTTGCACGTAGATACGCCAGATGTTGACGTGCAAGAGCTTGCTCAAGACGCAAGCGCAAAAAGATTCCTTGAGTCTTCACTTGTCATTCAGCAACGAGTAGCGAGAGCAAGGAAGCTGCAGCAAGAACGTTTTCGGGAAGAGACAATCCACACAAACACAGAAATGAAGAACGCGCATATCAAGAAATATTGCGTCTTGTCTCCAGAGGCAGAGGGAATTTTATTGCGGGCTGCTCAAGGTTTTCAGCTTTCCGCGCGTTCTTACTATAAGGTGATAAAAATTGCGAGAACCATTGCGGATTTGGAAGGGGTAGACCATATGAGGCCTGAGCATATTGCGGAAGCTTTGCAGTACCGTCCAAAAGTCTATGGCTCAGCATAATACGATTGGAAAACTTGGAGAAGAAATTGCAAGAGCGTACTTGGAGAAGAATGGGTATAAAATTGTTGAGCAGAATTGGAGAACCAAGCGAGGAGAAATTGATATCATAGTAAAAAAAGGAGATGTCTTGGTATTCGTAGAGGTGAGAACAAAAGTAGGGGAGCAGTTTGGAAGCCCAGAAGATACCCTCACGCATGAAAAAAAGAGACGGTTGTTATGGAACGCGTATAGTATTGAAAGGAGACGGAACAGAAATTCCTCAACGCCTTTCCCATTACGAAAGCATTGTGGAAACACCATGAAGATTGCGTTTTTAGACATTCCAGTCATAGGACTCCTCCTGTTTTTCTTGATTTCCTCTTTCTTTTCCATTGACCGATGGGCTTCTTTTGCAGGGTCGTTTGGCGTTTGGCACAATGGATTTTTCGTGTTCTTCATCCAAGTCCTCTGGTATTTCTTTGCGGCAAGATTCGTGAACCTCCATTGGATATGGCGCTTTGGTTTCCTTTTGCCAATTCTTGCCGTGTTTGCCCTTGGATTTTTCACAAAGTCTTTTGCAGTGGCATTCCTTGGCTTGAGCGCGCTTTTGTTTTTTCACATTGTGCGGAAGTTCCAAGGGAGCGGGATCTTAGTGGCGGTCATTCTCTTTGCGATTTTAGGACTCCTTGGCGCCTTTCCCATTGCCTCCATTTTTCCATTGCGAGATTCCGTGGTTGATCTTATGAACTCCTGGGGTATCGCGTTTTCTTCTCTGCTTGACAGCCCCAAGAACTTCTTTTTTGGCACGGGTCCGGGCACGTTTTCTCTGGATATGGCAAGGTATGGTTCTGCCCCGTCATTCGACGGGGCGACTGGCTTTGCAGAGATTCTGGCAACCTTTGGGGTTATAGGATTTCTTTTGTACGTTGCTGTCTTTGTTTTGGCATTCTTGAGGTTTGCGTTTCTTGCATGTTTGCAGCGTGACAGGGCGCAAGGATTCCTTGGAGCTTTATTGTTTGCGGTGTTTGGCGCGTATCTTTTGAGCCCCGCAACCTTCCCTCTGCTTTTTCTTTTCTGGACTCTTGCTTCTTTTGCAAGAGACCCTTCGAAAAGCTCAGGGCTTGCCATTCCTAAAATCACAAAACCATTATGGAAGCTTGGAATCTTTGCTTTGGCAGGGTTTGTAGTGTTTCTGGGTTCCAGGGTGATTGTTGCGCAAGCGGTGTACCAAAAAGCAAAGTTAGAATCAAATTCTGAAAAGCGCATTTCTTTGTTAGAGACAGCAGTGAGAGTGAATCCGTACGAAACTGCGTATAAAATTCAGCTTGCAAGGCTGTATATTGAAATCGCAACAGTTCCAGCAATAGAGAACGCGCTTTTGCAGCTTCAAGAAGCAGTAAAAACTGGGCCTGCGAGATCTGAAGCATGGGAAGCTTTGGGCATGCTCTACAAGGCAATTCAAACAGCTCCTGGAGCAAAAGAGTGGGGAGTGAAAGCGTTTGAAACCGCGCTCACGCTTTCTCCCAAGAACGCAAGGCTGTACACAGAATTGGGAATGTTGTATACTGAGAAAGAAGAGTTAGGCCTTGCTGAAGAATACTTTAAGAAAGCCCTTGTTCTTTCTCCTGGTTTTCTTGACGCTATTTTCCAACTGGGAAGAATATACTATAATGAGGGAAGGCTTGAAGACGCGGAGCGATCTTTCAAGCAAGTCCTTTTGCTGAATCCAGACAACTCCAACGCCCATTATTCCTTGGGCGTGCTCTACGAAAAGGAGAAAAGGAAAAAAGAGGCGATTGACGAGTTTACAAAGGTCTTAGAGTTGAATCCTGGGGATTCAAATGTTATACTAAAGCTTAATCAACTAACTCATTAATTAACTAACTAACCAATACATGTATGAAGTCTGTCGCATTTTTTGATACAGTTTCAAAATACAGTCTCTACGTTCTTGCGTTTCTTCTTCCTTTATGGGTTCTTCCTTTTACGCAAGATGTTTCAGGGTACCAAAAGCAGGCCTTGCTTATTGTTCTTGTGTTTCTCGGAGTCATCAGCTTTTTCGCAAAAGCGGTAAACCAAGGCAAGCTCACATTTCGTCAAAGCCCGCTCCATGTGTTCGTTCTCTTGTTTGTTGGGAGCGTTGGCCTTGCCACTCTTTTTTCCCTTTCCAAGGGCGGGAGTTTTTGGGGGTTGCCGTTAAATACCGCGGATAACTTTATCACCTTTTTGGCCCTGGGCCTCTTGTACTTTTTAATAGCAAACTCTTTAGAAAAGCAAACAGAGCTTTTTTCTTTGGGGGTTCTTGGAGTTTCCTCCGCGGCTTTGGTAGGAGCATTCACGCTGCTGCAGCTGTATGGCGTTCACCTTCTTCCTTTTGATTTTGCAAAAGCTGTGACATTCAATCCTGTTGGAACGGTAAACGGCGTTGCCCTGCTTTCTGCTGTTCTTTTGCCTTTAGCTCTTACGCTCGCGTTTGCTTCAAAGGTTGGATTGAGATGGCTTCTTTTTGGAGAGGCATTTGTTTTGTTTCTTGCTGTCGCGCTTATCAACTCTGCAGACGCGTGGATTGTGCTTCTTGCCGGAGTGCTCGTGCTCCTAGGATTTGGCATGTGGAACTTAAAAAAAAGAACCGAGTTTGGCTGGATTTCATTCCCCATGGCGCTTTTGATGGTAGCGCTTTTTTTCCTGGTTTTTCCTGTGTCTATTCCAGGAGGCCCCGCGACTCCGGCTGAAGTTTCTCCAAGCCAGTCTTCAGAGCTTGGCATTGCCAAGAACGTTCTCCAAAAACAGCCTCTCTTTGGTTCAGGCCCTGGAACTTTTGCGTTTGACTACGCAAAGTTCCGCCCGCAAACTTTGAACCAAACCATTTTCTGGGGAACGCGTTTTGCTTCAGGAGCTTCTGAAGTTCTTGACGTTACGGTAACAAAAGGAATTCTCGGTCTTCTCGCATTGGTTGGCATGGCAGGAGGCGCGCTGTTTTTGGGCTTCAAGAGTTTGGCGCGCACTGCTCCTAGCAATTTTTCTTGGCTCATGGGCCTTGGATTCTTTGCGTCCTTTGCGGGCGTTGTTGCCGCAGTCATGCTGTATCCTTTTGGCAATTCTCTGTGGTTCTTTTTCTTCCTTTTGCTGGGGGCTTTGGGAGTGTTTATCGGAAAGGAGCCAAAGACTGTTTCTATTGCTCCGCCCTCTTTGCTCGCAGTGGTTTCTTCATTCGTGTTTTTGCTCGTTCTCATCTTTGGACTCGGAGTTTTGTTCGTAGGAGGCCAAAAGTACGCGGCTGAAGCATTCTACCTCCGGGGCGTTCGCGCTTCTCAGCTCGGAGACCAAGACAAGGCAATTACTCTGCTTGTGCGTTCCTTAAGGCTCAATTCTTCTGTTGACCTGTATTGGAGAGACCTTAGCCAGCTGTATCTGAACCAGGCAAACAGCATTTCTGCCGACACAAAGCTTACGCAAGACGAGAAGACCGCGAAACTCCAGACAGCTATAACAAACGCCACTTCTTCAGTTCAGCAAGCGACAAGGGCAGCCCCTGCAAACGTGGCAAACTGGAACGTTCAAGGATTTGTGTACCGCAACCTTATCGGGTTTGAGGGCGCCGAAGGATTTGCCATATCAAGCTATGAAAAGGCCTCGGAGCTGGAGCCAGCGTCTCCCTTTAACGTAACAGAGCTTGGAAGAGTTTATGTTCTGCAGGCCCAGAAATTGGCAAACCAAAAAGGAAAAGAAAAAGAACAGGATGAAGCGTTGGCCAAGGCCCAGGAGAAGCTTCAGAAAGCGATTGAGCTGAAAAACGACTATGCTCCTGCGCACTTTCTGTTTGCGGTAATCTACGACCAACAGGGCAAAACCGAAGAAGCCATAAAGAAACTTGAGGAAACTAAGAACGCAGATCCCCAAAATTCAGGACTCGCATTTCAGTTGGGTGTTGTCTATTGGCAAAAGCAGCGCTATGAGAAAGCGCAAGAAGAATTTGAACGCGCGCTCAAGCTTAACGCAAACTACGCCAATGCCAGATACATGCTGGGGTTAGTGTATGATAAGAGAGGCGAGACTGCAAAGGCACAGGAAGAATTTATAAAGCTTGAGGAGGCCAATCCCGAGAACACCGATGTAAAAACAATCCTTGAAAACCTAAAAGCAGGGAAGCCGGCTCTTCAAGGAACTACCCTTGCCCAGCCACCTTTAGAAGAAACTCCTCCCGAGATTCAGCAATAAACCCATTGACATTTTTTTACTGGCAATGTATATTGTGCTTTAGGTTATAATTTACGTCCAGAGCCCCTTTTTGGTATGGAAAAATATTTTGGCAGTTCTAAGGTTTCTATTGAGCTTCCGTATCTCTTGGAGGTAGTTCAAGAGAGCTGGAGAACATTTTGGAACCAGTATTTTCCAGAACTTCTCAAGGAAGTTTCTCCCATATACGACTACACGAAAAAGGAGTTTGAACTTTGGTTCACCGGATTTAAGTTAGGATCGCAAAACTACAAGACCGACCTTGAGGCAAAACAAAATGACGCTTCTTTTGAAGCTCCTTTGAGAATTTCTGCCAGGCTGGTAAACCTCAAAACAAAAGAGGTAAAAGAGCAGGAAATCTTTCTTTGCGACTTTCCCTTAATGACTGACAGGGGGACTTTTGTTTTAAACGGAGTGGAACGAGTCGCGATTTCCCAGCTCATCCGCAGCCCTGGAGCCTTTTTTACTGCCCAGACGTTTCAGGGGAAAACGTGTTTTGGCGCGAAAATAATTCCCAATAGAGGAGCTTGGCTTGAATTCCAAACAGAAGCTTCCGGATTCATCGGCGTTCGTATTGACAGAAAAAGAAAAGCTCCCGTGACAACGCTCTTGAAAGCGTTTGGAGCGGGCACTGCCGAAGATATCCAAAAGTTGTTCCAGGGCGTAGATACGGGAGAGGTAAAGTTTATTGCTGAAACGCTCAAACGAGACTTGTCTAAAGACCAGGGGGAAGGGCTTGTTGAAATTTACCGGAGGTTGAGGCCGGGAGACTATGTAACTCCAGATACTGCAAAAGAACTCATCTGGAACATGTTTTTCAATTTTGAACGCTATGACCTTTCCAAAGTTGGAAGATGGAAAACCGGGCAACGCCTTCCTTCGTTAAAATCCAAAGAAGATCGTGTTCTGCAGTTGGACGACGTGGCGGAAGTATTGCGGGAGATTATTCGACTGAATAATACTCCAGGAGCAATACCTGACCAGATAGACCATTTAGGGAACCGAAGAGTGCGAACGTTTTCTGAGTTTTTGCAAAACCGAATCCGAGTAGGGTTCATGAGAATGGAGCGCATCATCAAAGACCGCATGTCAACTTTAGACCCCGCGACCGTAACTCCTGCTCAAATTGTGAATCCAAGGCCTGTGATGGCAGTCGTGCGCGAGTTCTTTACGTCCTCTCAAATTACCCAGTTTATGGACAATGAAAATCCGTTAGCCGAGCTTGAACACAAAAGAAGAGTTTCCTCAACAGGCCCTGGCGGCTTAACCCGCGAGCGCGCGGGCTTTGAAGTGCGCGACGTGCAGCCAAGCCACTACGGCAGGATTTGCCCCATTCAAACCCCAGAAGGCCCAAATATTGGTTTGGTGGGGCATTTGGCAAGCTACGCGAGAGTCAACTCATATGGGTTTCTTGAAACGCCGTATTTTCGCGTGGAAAAAGGAAAGGTGGTGCAGGAGATGCGCTACCTCAACGCGTACGAGGAAGAGCAGGAAGTGATCGCGCACGCGGGAATTAACCTTGACTCAAAAGGGTATATTCTTGACCCAAGAGTTGAGGCAAGAGTACAGGGGGAGCCAGGTTTAGTTTTGAGAGAGCAGGTAACATACATTGACGTGAGCCCTGAACAGTCTATTTCCATTGCAACGGCTCTTATTCCTTTCTTGCGTCATGACGACGCCAACAGAGCTCTGATGGGGTCTAACATGCAGAGGCAGGCAGTCCCCTTAGTAAAGCCCGAAGCTCCTTTAGTGGGAACTGGCTTGGAAGAACGAGTTGCGAGAGATTCAGGCCTTGTGATTGTGGCCCAGGAAGACGGAATCGTAACAGAGGCTGATGCCAATCACATCAAGACAAAACCTGGGCAAACCTACCATTTAAAAACCTTTGTCAGAACAAATCAGTACACCTCCTTTCATCAAAAACCTTTGGTTACAAAAGGGGATAGGGTGAAAAAGGGCCAGGTTCTTGCAGACGGGGGCGCGATAGACAAAGGACGCCTTGCCTTGGGTACGAACGTTCTGGTTGCGTTTGTTCCTTGGAGAGGAGGAAACTACGAAGACGCTATCATCATTTCCGAGCGGCTCGTGAAAGACGACAAGCTTACTTCCATACACATAGAAGATTTTTTCTGTGATGTGAGGGAGACCAAGCTTGGCCCTGAACTGACGACAGCAGACATTCCCAACGTGGGAGAAGAAAAACTCAAGGACTTAGACGAAGAAGGAATCATAAGAATAGGAGCAGAAGTTGGGCCCGGCGATATTCTGGTTGGGAAAATCTCTCCCAAAGGAGAGGCTGATCTTACCGCGGAAGAGAGGTTATTGCGCGCCATTTTTGGAGAAAAGGCGCGAGACGTGAAAGATTCTTCTCTTACTGTGCCTCACGGGAAAAGAGGGAGGGTGGTAACCCTGAAGGTGTTCACAAGAGAGCAAGGGTACAAATTAGATCCTGGTGTAATCAAGCGCATACACGTTGACATAGCCGAGATTCGTAAGATTCAGCCAGGGGACAAGCTGGCTGGCCGCCACGGGAACAAAGGAGTTATTGCCAAGGTATTAAAAGAGGAGGATATGCCGTTCATGGAAGACGGCACGCCAGTTGACATGATTTTAAATCCTTTGGGTGTTGCGTCTCGCATGAACATAGGCCAGATTTTAGAAACCCACCTTGGCTGGGCTGCCCATATTTTGGGGTACAACGCCATCACCCCAGGCCTTGCCGGGGCAACAGAGGAGGATATTAAGAGAGAACTCAAGGCAGCCGGTCTCGCTGAAGACGGCAAGGTTCTATTGTATGACGGAAGAACAGGAGCGCCCTTTTGCCAAAAGATCACCGTGGGCTACACTTACATGATGAAGCTCATCCACATGGTGGAAGACAAGATTCACATGAGATCTATCGGGCCCTACTCTTTAATCACCCAGCAGCCCTTGGGCGGGAAAGCGCAGTTTGGAGGCCAGAGGTTTGGAGAAATGGAGGTTTGGGCCTTGGAAGGGTACGGAGCCAGCCATATTTTGCAGGAAATGCTCACCATAAAATCAGACGATGTGGCAGGACGAGCAGCAACCTATGAGTCTATACTGCGAGGGCTTCCCATTCAAACGCCAAACCTGCCTGCTTCCTTTAACCTTCTGCTCAATGAAATGCGCGCTTTGGGTCTGAACGTGGAAGTGAAAGAGAAAAAATCCAAAATCGAATGAGAGTCACAGACCTTGAATCCATTAGAATAAAACTTGCTTCTCCAGAGGATATTTTGTCGTGGTCTAAAGGAGAGGTTACCAAGCCCGAAACCATCAACTACCGCACCCAGCGCGCGGAAAAAGACGGTTTGTTTGACGAGCGCATTTTTGGCCCTGAAAAAGATTTTGAATGCTACTGCGGAAAATACCGGAAGATTCGCTATAAAGGAGTGGTGTGCGAACGATGCGGCGTTGAGGTGACAAAATCTTCAGTGAGAAGAGAGCGCATGGGCCACATTAAGCTGGCTGCTCCGTGTTCTCATATTTGGTTCCTCCGCGGGGTGCCTTCTCGCATGGCCTTAATTTTAGATATTGGGGCTCCCGTTTTAGAACGCGTCATCTATTTTGCCTCTTACATTATAACCAAGGTTGACGAGGAAGAAAAAAAGAAAGCGCTCCAAGAGATTGAAGAAGAATTCAAGCGAAAAACCAGGGCAGGTTCAGATAAAGACAAGGAAATAGTAAAACAGGCAAGAGATAGAGCAAAAAAAGAACTCATAAATATTAAGCCCTTGTCCGTGTTTTCTGAAATAGAATACCAGAATCTTGCCCTGAAATACGGCCATCTTTTTGAGGCAGGAATCGGAGGAGAGGCATTGCGTAAAATACTTGAAAAGGTTGACATTGCAAAAACGATTGATCGTCTAAAGAAAGATATTGAAGAAGCAACCCTGCAGCATCGGAAAAAACTCCTCTTCCGCTTAAAACTGTTCCAGGGGATGAAAGAAGCGAGGTTGCGCCCCGAATGGATGTTTTGGACCGTGGTTCCAGTGCTTCCGCCAGACTTGAGGCCAATGGTTCAGCTTGACGGGGGCAGGTACGCTTCCTCTGATCTCAACGACTTGTACCGCAGGGTGCTCAACCGCAACAACCGTTTAAAATATCTTTTGGAGCTTGGAGCCCCTGAAGTTATTGTTCGCAATGAAAAGCGCATGCTTCAGGAAGCAGTAGACGCTTTGATTGACAATAATATGAGAAAAGCAGGAATGACCCAAGCTACAACCGGGGGGAAACGGCTCTTGAAGTCCTTGGCCGATATCCTCAAAGGAAAACAGGGAAGATTCAGGCAGAACCTTTTAGGAAAGCGCGTTGACTATTCTGGGCGATCGGTTATTGTCGGCGGGCCTGACCTAAAACTTCACCAGTGCGGCCTGCCCAAGCACATGGCCTTGGAATTGTTTAAGCCTTTTGTCATACGGAAGATTTTAGAAAAGGAGCTTGCCTACAACGTGAGAGGAGCAACAAGGCTGGTGGATCAGAAGACCGACGAAGTCTGGGCCATTTTGGAAGAGGTGGTAAAAGACAGGGTGGTACTGCTCAACCGCGCTCCAACCCTCCACCGTCTTGGAATTCAGGCATTCTACCCCGTGCTTATTGAAGGAGAAGCTATACGGCTCCATC
This sequence comes from Parcubacteria group bacterium Greene0416_39, assembly GCA_007375675.1. Classification (GTDB taxonomy): domain Bacteria; phylum Patescibacteriota; class Minisyncoccia; order Minisyncoccales; family UBA10102; genus VMEU01. Next base: position 14,346 of record VMEU01000007.1, read on the forward strand.
CTTTGTCTTGCGTTGCATTCAACGCAGACTTTGACGGAGACCAGATGGCGGTTCACGTTCCTCTTTCTGAAGAAGCGCAGAAAGAAGCAAAAGAACTCATGCTTTCCTCCCGCAACCTTTTGAAGCCTGCTACCGGCACGCCCATAGTTAACCCAAACAAGGATATGGTTTTGGGTTGTTACTTTCTTACCACCACGGAGGAATCAGCGCGTCCAAGGATGTTTGAGTCTTCCTCTGAAGTATTTCTTGCCCTAGAGAAGGGAGTTTTGGGATTGAGGGAAAAGATGAAAGTGAGAGAGCGAGGAGAGCTTCTTGAAACTACCGCGGGGAGAATTATTTTTAATACCGCCTTGCCAAAAGATTTCTCGTTCGTGAACGATCAGCTCACCTCAAAGAAACTTGAAAAGATTGTGGCAAAGATTATCAGAGAATACGAGAGTTCTGCGGCTCAAGAGGCGCTCGACAAGATAAAAGAGCTTGGATTTGAATACGCGACACAATCTTCAGTCACGTGGGGCATGGATGACTTGGTAGTGCCTCCAGAAAAAGAAAAGCTTATACTTCTGGCAGAGAAAGAAATTGAAGTCGTAGAAGCGCACTTCAAGCACGGTCTTTTGTCTCGAGAAGAAAAGACCGCAAAGGTTATTGAAATATGGCAGAGGGTAAAGTCAGAGATTGAGAAGCTCGTGCCCAAAGCCCTGCCCAAAGGAGGATCGGTTTTTTCCATTATTGACTCCGGGTCCCGAGGTTCGTGGACCCAGCCTGTGCAAATGGCAGGAATGAAAGGACTCGTGACCAATCCGGCAGGAAGAATCATTGAGCTTCCCGTGAAAAGTTCGTACAAAGAAGGCTTTGACGCGCTGGAGTATTTCATCTCAACGCATGGGGCGAGAAAGGGAACCGCAGACACTGCTTTGAGAACTTCTACTGCCGGGTACTTAACAAGGCGTCTTGTTGACGTGTCTCACGACGTTATTATTTCAGAGGAAGATTGTAAAGAAGACAAGGGACTGCTCATATTCAAGAAAGACGCTCAAGATTTAGGGCAGAATATTGCTTTGAAGCTTGCGGGAAGAATTGCTTTGCAAGATATTAAAGGGTTTGTAAAAAAGGGCCAGGCTATTGACTGGGAGACTGCTTCCGCCATTGGAGATGACCAAGAGATAACGAGCGTAAGGGTGCGTTCACCCTTGGCCTGTAAAACTAAGCGCGGCTTGTGCCAAAAGTGCTACGGGTGGGATATGGGAACCAACTCGCTCGTTCCTTTGGGGTGCGCGGTTGGCATTATTGCGGCTCAATCTATTGGAGAGCCCGGGACTCAGCTTACCATGAGAACTTTTCATACAGGAGGAGTCGCAGGCGAGACAGACATCACCATGGGCTTGCCCCGTGTGGAAGAGATTTTTGAAGGAAGGGTGCCGGGAGGAAAGGCAACGCTCGCCAATGCGCCAGGTATTGTGGTAGAAATTCAGCCTGGCGTGGTGAAAGTAAAAACAGACAAGGGCGATGTGGAGTACGAGGTTCCAGCAAGAAGAGCGTTATGGGTAAAGGTTGGAGATACGGTGCAAGCAGGCTCGCAGCTTTGCGAAGGCAACCTTGATATAAAAGAACTGTTCAAGGCAGCGGGTATTGAAGAGACCCAGCGATATCTTGTCAAAGAGGTTCAGCGCATTTATAGTTCCCAGGGAGCTTCCATTCACGACAAGCACATTGAAACCATTGTGAGGCAAATGTTTTCAAGAGTGCGCGTGAAACACGGGGGGGCTTCTGCATTTGTGGAAGGAGAAGTGGTTGAGCGCGCAGTCTTCTTAGAACAGAATGCTCTGCTCAAGAAACAGGGGAAAGCAACCGCAAAGGCTTTTCAGCTCTTGCTTGGGATTTCTAAGGTTGCCCTAACCACCGACAGTTTCTTGTCCGCGGCTTCTTTCCAGGAGACCTCTCGCGTGTTAATTAAAGCAGCTCTTGAAGGCAAGGAAGACAAGTTGAGAGGGCTCAAAGAGAACGTGATCATTGGCAAACTCATCCCCGCCGGCACAGGATTCAAGAAATAGCTAACCCTTGACAAGTTTGGAGGGGTATGCTACAATTTCAATATGGGGCCAAGCGCTGTCTACCTAGGTACCTAGGGATTCCCCACCCTTTGGAACTAGGCAACTGGATTTGCCTAGGGAGGTAGACAACAAGTCTCTTTTAACAGAATCTTTCGCCAGGATGCAGGGGCGATAGTGGCTGTCCAGTCAGTCACAATAAAGATTCAAGGGAAGTTTTAGGCTGGGTGGCCAGTGCATCAAGATGGAGGTGGGTCTGGACCTTCCTCCAAAGTGCCATGGTTAGTTGCTCGCCGCCGTTTTAGAGCAACCTCGCACACAGAGCGTGTGCGTGAAGGAGAGTCCTGTCCCGACTGTCTCGGTACCAAGCAGTCTAGTAACAAAGAGTAATGAAACCAGTCGTTACAAATTGTTGCGAAAAAGGACTCTCCATCCCGGCTTCACTCATGTGGAGCCTTTGTATTTTTATAATTCCACGTTACATTCTGGCAAGACGGTCGTCTCTCTGATATGGTAGTCGATATCATCAGAGGTTCTACGGCATCTTTATCTCATATTCCTAAAAGTATAACCTTTTCTGCTATAGCAGAAATCACTATACTATAAACGTAGTGACAAAAGTATAACAATAAAAGTGTTATCCACGTACTCATCTCGCACAAGATATTGCTCTTTTGGAAGTTGTTTGGTATGCTAAGAACATATGGTTACTACCGTTTCAGAAAAAAAGCTGAAGTCTCTTATTAAACAGAGTTTTAGAGAAGTACTCAAAACCGAGCTTGTGAAGCTTCGGTTTTTGGCCCTACCTGAGATTTCTGACAAAGAACAGAAAGACATTGAGAAGCGCTATGGTAAGCCTTCTCGGAAAAGAACTGGGAGTTATTCTCTTAATGTATGAGTTGGAGATTAGATACTTCGAGAAATGCAGAGAAGTTTCTTGCAAAGAACGAACTCACCATTACTGAAGTCAGGGAACTTATCGGAAAGGCCATTCGGTATTTTCAGGGAGAAGATATAAACGTAGACATCAAAAAGTTGAAGGGGGAGTGGAGAGGGTTCTATCGAATTCGAAGTGGCAGAATACGTATTATTGCCGAGTTTAACTTTGAGAACTCGGTTGTTTTTATTGAAGAGATTGATTGGCGAGGCAATGCTTATAAATAGTGTTATACTATATTGAACGTGGCGAAAAAGAAAAAAAACAAAAACAAGAACAAGAACTCTAGCAATGGAGAGGGGATCTCCTTCCCCTCCTTTTCCATAGCGACAAGGACCAAACGGCTCGTGTTGGCGGTGCTGTGTGGAACCTTGGCCCTGGTGTTTCTTTTTGCGTTTTTTGACAAGGCAGGAGCAGGGGGCAATGCCTTGCTTTCGTTTTCTCAAGACGTTCTTGGCAAAGGAGTATTTCTCGTTCCTCTACTCCTTCTTATAGCCGCATTTATCCTCATAAGGTTGAGCGAAGGAGGAGTAAGGCCGGTTTTTTTGAGTCTCTTTCTTCTGCTTTTGGGAATAGACGGGTTGCTCGCAGGGTTCTCGAGAATGAAAGGTTTGGATGTAAAAGACATCGCAGGGTTATTTGGGAGCTTTGCCTCTCTCCCTGTGTTTGCCACGTTTGGTTTTTGGGTAACCGAGCTTTTATTTGGAGCCGTCCTGGCTGTTGCGTTGGTAATTCTTTGGCAGTTGCTGCCAAAGTCTGCGAAAGAGCAGCTTGCGCTCAAAGAAGAGAGCGTGGAAAAGTTCAAGAAAGTGTTTGGAGAAGAGTTTGAAGCAAAGAGCGAAGAGCTGCCTTCTCCTCCGCAAGAAAAGCAGGCACGCTTGGCGGGATCCTCGACAAAGTCGGGACAAAAATCCCAAAAAGAGATCCCCATGGGAAATTACAAGCTTCCGCCAGTTGACCTTTTAGATAAAGAAACAGGAGAGCCCAGCGCAGGGGATATTAAAATCTATTCCGCGATTATTCAAAAAACACTCCAGAACTTTGACATACCAGTGGAGATTGCTGAAGTGAACATTGGGCCTACCGTGACCCAGTACGCGTTTAAACCTGCCGAAGGCATTAAGCTTTCCCGAATTACGGCTTTGCAAAACGATTTGGCCTTGGCCTTGGCAGCTCATCCATTGCGCATTGAAGCCCCCATTCCAGGCAAGGCGCTGGTAGGCATTGAAATTCCCAACAAGATACGAGCGCAAGTGAGGTTGCGAGATCTCGTAGAGAGCGATGGTTTCAAAAATTCTCCTTCGCCTCTCACCTTTGCCTTAGGACGGGATGTTTCAGGCAGCCCCGTGATTACAGATTTAGCAAAAATGCCTCACATTATGGTAGCTGGAGCTACGGGTTCTGGCAAAACCATTGCGCTCAACAACCTAATCCTCAGCTTTTTATACCGCAATTCTCCCGCACAGTTGAGATTCATTTTGGTTGACCCAAAACGCGTGGAGTTCCCAGTGTATAACGACCTGCCGCATCTTCTTACCCCCGTGATCTTAGACACACAGAGAACCATAAACGCGTTAAAGTGGCTTACCAAAGAGATGGAGCGGCGCTTTTTGGTGTTCTCAAAGGCGAGGGTTCGGGATATTAAAAGCTATCATGCTTTGCACGCGCAAGAACCCATTCCATACATTGTGCTCATAATAGATGAGCTCGCGGATTTGATGGCTACACGGGGCAAAGAGATAGAAGGCATGATCGTGAGATTGGCGCAGATGGCGCGAGCTGTGGGCATTCACTTGGTGCTGGCAACGCAACGACCTTCCGTAGAAGTTATCACCGGACTTATCAAGGCAAATATCACCTCAAGAGTCGCCCTGCAGGTTGCTTCGCAAATTGATTCCAGAACCATTCTTGATAATGCAGGCGCAGAAAAACTCTTGGGATTAGGAGATATGCTTTTTCTTTCAGCCGAGTTTGGGAAGCCAAAGAGAATCCAGGGAGCGTATATTTCAGACAAAGAGGTAAAACGCGTTGTTGGCTGGATTGCAAAAGAAAACCAGGATGTGGTGACAGAAGAAATTGAAGAAGACGAACTTGCTCAAAGCGCGCAAAACGGCCTTGACGTTTCTGAATTTGAAGGAGGCGAAGATCCTCTCTATGAGGAAGCAAAACGAGTTGTTATGGAATATCAAAAAGCTTCAGCGTCTCTGCTTCAGAGAAGATTAAGGGTTGGATACGCAAGAGCGGCAAGGCTTTTAGATCTTCTTGAACAACAGAAAGTCATAGGCCCCGGAGAAGGGGCAAAGCCCAGGGAAGTGTATCTAGGCAGAGAAAAGGGCCCACTCGAACTTTTAGAACAAGAAAACACAGAGAGTCCAGAGGAGGAGCCCTCCTCCGTCCCGCAGAGCGAGACTACGGAGGACAAGGATTCTCGTTGGTTTAGCCCTTGAGTATCAGCGGATATCAGCTATAATTCGAACATGGCAAAGAAAAAAGACGAACCAAAAGAAAAACTGGATTTGCAGGAAGCGATCGCAGAAATCAAACAGCGTTTTGGAGAGGGAGCGATTATGAAGCTTTCAGAGGCTTCTCTTACCAAGGTTGAGGTTATCCCAACAGGTTCTGTTTCTATTGACCTTGCCTTGGGCGTTGGAGGCATTCCAAGAGGCAGGGTGGTTGAGATCTATGGGCCGGAAGCTAGCGGCAAAACAACTTTGGCTCTGCATATTATAGCCGAGGCCCAGAAACAAGGAGGCGTGGCCGCATTTGTAGACGCAGAGCATGCTCTGGACCCAGATTATGCAAGGCGCATTGGAGTAAAGATAGATGATCTTTTGATATCCCAGCCAGATTCTGGGGAACAGGCTTTGCAGATTGTAGAGACCCTGGTGAGGTCAGGAGAAGTAGACGTGGTGGTGGTAGACTCGGTTGCGGCCCTCACCCCAAAGATGGAAATCGCAGGAGAGATGGGGGAGTTTCAGATAGGGCTTCAGGCCAGGCTCATGTCTTCTGCCTTGAGAAAACTCTCTTCAACCGTTTCAAAAACAAAAACATCTCTTATATTTATCAATCAGATTCGGATGAAAATTGGAGTTTTCTATGGAAACCCTGAAACTACTCCAGGAGGGTTGGCTCTCAAGTTCTATGCTTCGGTGCGCATTGAGTTGAGAAGAATAGCCCAGATAAAAAAGGGGGAGGAAATTACAGGGAATAGGAACAGGGCAAAGATCGTGAAAAACAAGGTTGCCGCACCCTTTAAGACGTGCGAGTTTGACATTTACTACAACGAAGGCATTTCAGCTGCCGCAGATCTTGTGAACGCAGGGGTAAGGGTCGGAGTTATTGAAAAAGCGGGGAGCTGGCTTCAGTTCAAAGAAACAAAACTCGGCCAAGGGACCGAGGGCGCAAAGAAATTTTTAGAGGAGAATCTTCCCGTACAAAAACAAATACGAGAAGCTTTATTTGCTCACCGAGGAGAGGAGGCCTAAGTGGCGGGCTCTTTTTATCGCTTTTGCAGTATGCCTTTGATGGGTTGCGCACAACCCTGTTTTTGTTCTTGCCCGTATCTTTCCAAGACCTGAAATATACCGTTTCAACAGGATTGTTTCGCGGAAATCAATATCATTGATATTTCGTTTGCACAGCATGCATTCCATATTAGAAAGGTATATCCTTAACGTCTATTTCCTCGTCTTCCTCAATAATGGGAATTTCCCCGTCCCCGCCAACATCCCTCGGGGCTGAGTTTTCAGGACGAATGTCTGGCGAAGTTGTGGCGGTTGGAACATCTTGGCGGGTTTGGGCGGGTCCTCCCATTGCTCCTCCGCTTTGGCTTTTGGGTCCAAGCTGGAGGCGCTCGGCAATGACTTCAGTGCGGTATTTCTTTATTCCAGAAGCGTCCTGCCAGGAGCGCGTTTTTAACCTTCCTTCTATAAACACCATATTGCCTTTGTTTAGGTATTGGGAAGCAATGTCTGCCAAACGAGCCCAGAGAACCACGGTGTGGTATTCTGCTTCTTCTTGTTTTTGGCCCGTTTTATCGGTCCACACCCTGTTTGTTGCGATGCGTAAAGAGCACACCGATTGCCCGGAAGCGGTCTTCCTGAAATCTGGAGTATCGGTAAGACGACCTATCAAAAATACCTTGTTGACATTCATGGTGTTGTTTTAAAGATTTCCTCAAGTTTTTTATCAATATCTTCCATAGAAACCTTTTGTTCTTCTGGAAGCTGAATGGCAGGTTTCACAATAACGGGAGTTGCCAAAGATCTCAAGGCCGCGATGCTAACCATAAAACGCGCAATTTCTTTTTTCTGTTTCAAGAGTTGCTCAACTTCTTTAAGTATTTCAGGAGCAATCGTAAAGCCAAGAACTCCGACTCTCGCTTTTCCTTCTCGCCTCGTCCACTGTTTTCCGAGCAGCGCTCCTTTCCCCTGGAGAAATCCTGTGAGCTCTCCTAAAAGCTCTTGGATTTTCTCCTCCATGATTTCAGAGGAAAACAGGAGTGTCAATTCATAGTTTCTCATACATATGAGTGTATCAAGCGCTTTTGTGTTTGTCAATCTACTCTAAGTAAATAAAGAGCACCAGCTTATCTTGAAAAGACAGGGGCTGGTGCTCCAAGCGAGGATGGATCCTAACGTATAATGACCTTACCTCCTTCTGTGATAACATCTAATGCCTGCACAGCTTTTGTGATTTTTGTGCTTAGATCTGCGTTGTGTGCGCGCGCTTCGCCGATCAGCTTGAACAGAGTGGCGGCCGCGGAAGAGTTTCTTGCAAGGAGTCGGATGAGTTTGATGTTCTCAACTGGGCAACGGTGTACTTTGGTTTCAAGCCTATAGCTCATCTCATAATTATTTATTCTATCTGCAATTTTCAGTATCACATCCGTGTGGCTGAAATTTGCGTGGCCGTCATCCGCGTTTTCTTCGATACCTTGGAACAAGCCGACTGGCCCTCGATCCCTGAACGAATCTCCTTTCAAGCTGAGAACGACCAGGTCGTTTTTGCTCGGAAGGCTATCGACTTCCTTGCCATACTCATCCCACACTTGGAAAAAGTGCTTCTGCACGGTAGGCATATCTTACCCTCCATCCTTAGATCTATTTGTCTATTTGTACATTATCATCAGCCTTCCTCTACCTTGAAGATACTCTATCTCGCTTGGTTTGCGATCGCTTACCAAGCGAGATATAATAAGATGTATGGCTTTCCCGTGCGGCGAAATTGCAAAAAATATTCTTGTGGGTTTGTTTGAGGCGGGACGATATGCGGCAACAGGCGAGTCCTCCTTGCTTGGCGTCACAAATTGGAGAAAGCGCGTCCCTTACCCAGAATATGTAAAAAGCAAAGAGAAACAAAAACGCTTTTCTCAAGCACTCTGGAGATTGAAAAAATCACATCTCATCATTCGTAGCGAGACGAAAGAAGGGTTTGTCGTAGAACTCACGGAAAAAGGCAAAAGGAAAGTACGGGAGATGCAGCTTTCGCATCTTCGCATACCAAAACAAGCTAAATGGGATGGTATGTGGAGGATTGTTATTTTTGATATCCCAGAGAAAATAAAAGGAGCAAGGTTGGCCCTCACCTTTAGGCTCAAAGCGCTAGGATTCTTTCAACTGCAAAAAAGTGTGTGGGTTCATGCGTACCCCTGCGGAAAGGAGATTGAATTATTAACGGAGCTCTTTGGCATATCGCCCTATGTAAATCTTATAACAGCAAAAGAGATCAAAGACGACGCACGCCTCAAAAAACACTTTCATCTTTTGTGAGATAGAGAAGTCTTGGGGATATCTCGCTTCGTTAGCGATCGCTAACGAAGCGAGATGAAGGAGGTTATAAAATTTTAGTAGAGAAAAGGTGGTCCCAGAGATAGCGGGCGAGAATTTCTCCTGGCATGCCTTCTCCTTCTGTCCAGTATTCAGCAGGGAGAGCTTCCTTGTCTGCTGAAACTCCGATTCCTGCTGTTTTAAGAAGTTCTTTGTCATTCACGCGGTCTCCCATTGCAATGGTTTGCTCGCGCGTGATGTTCAAGTGTTCCATAAGCCGCTCAAGGCCTGCGCCTTTGGACACCTCTTTTTTTTGGATATCAAAGGCTTCGCCGTTCCACAGAACTTTGAGTTCATTGTTTTTGTCGCGTAATTTCACAATTTCATACACTTCCTTGAGTTCGCTTGAGGCGTGGCAGCTCAAGATAAACTGTTTTGGTTCAATGCCTTTAATCGGAAGTTTGAGGATATCTTGCTTCATTGCGGAGAGCGTTTGGAAGTATTTTTCATCATAAAAAAAGTGCTGGGCAATCGTTCCGTCAATCAAAGAAAGGTTTCCGTTTTCTGCCTGGAGTATAGTGCCTCCTCCCAATATTTTTTCGTACATACTCTGAAGGTACACAAGGTTTCTCCCCGAAGAGATGCAGACAAGGATTTTCTTTTTGAGCTGGTTGAGAAGCTTTGCAAACTCATCAGTGATCCTGAATGTCTTAATATGGGCTTCGTACAGGGTTTCAGATTCCTGTTCTGTGATCTCCGTTCCTCGGGGTACAGAAACGCCGTCAGAGTCAAGCACAAGCAGTTTAAGAGATCGGAGTTGTTCTTCAGGAATAGCTTTGTTGAGCATACGATTGTTAGAAAACGAGAAGCCCGATTTTTTTTCTCACCTCATTCATTGTGGAAGAAGCAATGGAATGAGCTTTTGTTTCTCCCTGCTTAAGAATTTCTTGCACGTAGAGTTCTCTGGTCTCAAGCTCTTTTTTCTTTTTTCTGAAGGGTGCCACTGTTTCTTCAAGGATTCCCGCAAGAGAAGTCTTGAAGCTTGCATACCCCTTGCCTTTGAATTTTTTCTCCAACGTTTTTATCGGAACTCCAGCGAGCAAAGAATATATGGTGAGGAGGTTGGAAATGCCAGGTTTTTTTGCCAGGTTGTAGCGAATATCCTTTTCCGTGTCTGTGGTTGCTTTCATTACCTTTCTTTTAATATGCTCTGCTTCTTCAAATAGGCCAATACAAGAGTCTGGAGTATCGGACTTAGACATTTTCTTTTCTGGGTTTTGCAAAGACATGATACGCGCTCCGGAAGAAACGAGAAGAGTTTTTGGTTCTGGAAACGTATTCCCATACAGGGTGTTGAACTTTTTTGCAAGAAGCCGCGTCAGTTCCAGGTGCTGGGTCTGGTCCTCTCCCACGGGCACTCCCTCTGACTTGTACAGGAGAATGTCGGCTGTCATGAGAACAGGATAGCTAAAGAGACCTGCGTTGCTATTTTCTTTGTGCTTTTTTGCCTTGTCTTTGTACTGGGTCATGCGTTCCAGTTCTCCTATGGGGGTGAGAGTATTGAGAAGCCAAGCAAGTTCTGTGTGTTCTCTCACATGCGATTGGATAAAGAGAACCGACTTAGCAGGATCAATCCCCGCGGCCAAGAGCTCCACCGTCTTTTGAAAGGTAGTTGCAGAAAAAGTCTCCGGATTCTGGCTCGTAGTCAGCGCATGGAGGTCTGCAATCATAAAGAGACATTCGTCTTCTTTTTGAAGTTCTGCCCAGTGTTTCGCAGCTCCCAAGTAGTTTCCAATATGCAGTTCTCCTGTTGGCTGAATTCCGCTTAGTATTCTCATACTTCTATAATAACAGGTAATACCATGGGCCGCCTCTCGGTTTTGTAAAACAGGAAGTCTCCTATTTTGTTGCGCACGTTGTCTCTCACATACACCCAGTTGACTGCTCCTCCTGTCCCTGCGCTTTTATCAACAATGTCAATGACTTTTCTTCGCACTTCCCGCAGAAGGTCTTTTGATTCTTTGAGGTATACAAAACCGCGAGATATAATGTCAGGAGATCCTCTTACTTTTCCTGTCTGACGGTCCACCACCACAATGACTACGAATATGCCGTCTTTTGACAGGCTTTGCCTGTCTCGGATCACCACCTCTCCCACGTCTCCAACCCCAAGGCCGTCTACCATTATATAAGAGGACGGAACTAACTCCTTATCTAGGGAGATTTGGTTGGGAGTTACGTTCACGATGTTTCCGTTTTCTGCCAAGGCAATATGGTCTTCTGGGATTCCGGAGCCCTCCGCAATCTTTGCGTGGGAGACCAGATGAAAAAACTGTCCGTGGATAGGGATGAAAAACTTTGGTTTTAACAGATTAATAATCTCTTTGAGTTCTTCTTCGTTTCCGTGGCCTGAAGCATGAATGTCCAGCATCTTGTAATGGAACACGTTTGCCTTTTGGCGCAAGAGCTGGTCTTTAAGAAATTGCACGGTTCTTTCATTTCCCGGGATGACCGAAGAGGAAAAGACCACGGTGTCTCCCTTGTGAATCTTCAAGAGTTTATGCTCCTTGTTCACGATTCTCATTAGCACGGCTCGTTCCTCGCCTTGCGCTCCCGTGCACATCACGGTGATTTTAGATTCAGGATAGTTTAAAATATCCTTTGTCTGAACAATAGTTCCTTTCTTTGCTTTGATGTATCCTAAGTGCTGGCAAATCTCAACGTTTGTCTTCATGGAGTGGCCTTCCAGGGCAACTTTTCTTCCGTACTTTTCAGAAAGCGTGATTATTTGCTGGAGCCGGTTGATGAGTGAAGCGAACGTTGCCGTCAAGATTCTTCCTTTTGTGTTCCTGAAGATTTCTTCAAGATTCTCCATGATTATTTTTTCTGAAAGGGAGTGGTTGGGTTCCTCTGCGTTGGTGGAGTCAGACATCAGCAAAAGAATTTTTTCTAGTCCTATGCGCTTGAGCTTTTCAAAGTCTGTGGGAGGGTCATTGACCGGGCTTGAATCAAACTTAAAGTCAGACGTGTGCACAATGTTGCCCACGGGAGTCTTAATGAGAAACCCAAAGTTATCTGGGATGCTGTGATTCTGCCTAAATGGATGTATGTCAAAGGGGCCAAGCTGGAATTTCTTTCCGTCTTCTACTGGAAAGATTTTTAGTTTTGGCTGATTCGGAAACTCTTCCTGGCGCTTAAGAATAATTGCTCTTGCAAGAGCTCCCGCAAACAGAGGAGGATTTTTGAGTGGCTGCATCAGAAATGGGATTGCTCCGATATGGTCGTAGTGGCCGTGGGTGATGAGAACGCCTACGATATTCCGCTCTTTGCCTTTGAGCCAGGAGACGTTGGGAATAATGTAGTCAATGCCCGGCATTGTTTCTTCTGGCATGCGGAATCCCATGTCAATGATGAGGAGTTTTCCCTCATAATCAATAACCATCATGTTGCGGCCAACTTCTCCAAGCCCTCCCAGAGGGATGATTCGCAAGCTTTCAGGTCTTTTTACTGTTCGTTCCATATAGTAAGTTTATTATTTTCTTTCTAATTTCTGTAATGAAAGGCCACCATCAACAGTAATAATCTGACCTGTCATCGCGTCATTTTCCAAAACACCGACAACCGCCTGTGCAATCTCCTCGGCAGTTACAAATCTATTAATCATGGTTCTCGATTCGCAAATTTTCTTCTCGGCGTCCGATGTGCTTTCCCATGCCGGCGTCCAAGTATATCCGGGTGCAATAGCATTAACTAAAACTTTTGAATCAACTTTTGCGAGTGTTACTGTCATACTTGAAAGTGCCGTTTTTGCCACGGAATATGCAAAATACTCGGTATTACCTCCACCAAGATTTCCGTAGTAGGAAGTAATGTTTACGATTTTTCTCAACTTAGCATTAGCGTTTTGTTTAAGAAAATGTTGCGAGGTACACAGAGCCGAGAAGAAAATGTTTTCAATCTGGTATTTCCATATGTTGTTATCAAAAAACTCTCCGGGTTGCGCATCACCAGCATTGTTCACCAAAACATCAACCGACCTAACTTTTTCTGAAATGTCTTTGAACATTTTTCCAACTTGCCCTTCGTCGGCAAGATCAGCCTGAAAGGCATATCCCCCTGAATACTTCTCAACTTCCTTGAGAGTTTGCTGCGAGCTCTCAATATTTTTCTTGTCATTGATGAGAATAATCGCGCCTTTCTGTGCACAAGCAATGGCTATGGCTTGCCCTATGCCGCTCGCTGCTCCAGTTACGAGAATTGTTTTATCTTTCAGATCCATACACTACGAAAGAGTAAACTCTTCGCTTTCATTATTTCCATAGATTTCGTCGTCCCAATACTTCATGTATGTTGGTTTGAGCGTCCACACTTTTGAACCCCATTTATTGTTGTGTATCCACTCGAGAGTGATTGTCTCTTTGAATTCTTGAAAATTTTGATTATGTAGTTTTACTCCTGTTTTAATTTCTTCTTCGTTCTCTGCGGGCTTGCAAATTCCAAGACCTTGCACCGCTTTACGATCCTTGTGATTATTTGAGTCAAACCAGGCGATAGAAAAGGCAACATTTGGATTTTTGAGTATCATTCGACTGTGTTTCGTATCCTCTGGACTGATAAAGTAAATTGTTCCTTTTTCATCAACGCCGATATAAACATCCGCCACCCAGACACCTTTTTCGTCGTGGGAAGCAACAACCATCAGTTTTTGCGATTGGATAAATTCCAGAAGTTTTTCCATGTTGGTGCCCTCGAGAGGATTTGAACCTCTAACCCTTGCGGGATACGCTTCTGAAGCGTACGCGTATGCCAGTTCCGCCACGAGGGCTCAAAGCAAACTGTTTGGCTTTAAGAGGATTTTCATTCAGGGTGTTTAAAGATATTTAAGATAAGGTAGGTTTCTCCTAGGATTTGGAAATAGAAACGATATTTTGAATCTACCCGTGCTTGCCATACATCATTTGCCTCGTTGTACTTTTTGGCGTGGAGAGAAGGATGCCGAAGGTTTCTTATGAGAAACTTAAGTTGTTTTTCAAAGTTTTGTTTGGTCTGATGAGAAAGCTTTGTGTAGGCACGCGAAAAGGGCTCAGCAAACCGGACCTTCATAGAGTTCTCAAAAATGCAATCGCACTCTTTGCAGATTGAAAAGAGGGAGAAACTCTTCCCGCTTTCACCGCACGAAGCCCTTCAAAGACCGCTTCTCTCTCTTCCTGCGCAATGGAAGAAGCGCCGCTTTTGATGGAAGACAGAGGTATTTTCAGGATGAGATATTCTCTGGTTTTGGTTACTACGAGTTGATTCATAGAGTTATAGTATCATACTTTGCCACAGTGCGCAATATTCTATTTCAACACCCTTTTTGTCTTTATATACCATTCTTGAACTCCTGCAAAGCGCTCCGAAGGATCTGAGATAAGATTGCTCTCAATTCCTTTGAGTTGGGGAGAGGTGAAGTAGAGGTAGGGCGTGTCATAAAGTGTGAGGGCAGGGTATTCTTCAAGAAGGATATCCTGCGCTTCTTCCAAGAGCCTTTCTCTTTTTTCTTGGCTTGACTCTCTTCTCAATTTAAGAAGCGTTGAGTCAAGTTTTTTGTTCTCAAGCCCTGAAAGATTAAGGCCAGGGTCTTTCACTTGAGAGGAATGCCAGAATGGGAAAGGATCTGGGATCTTGCCTAAAATTTCTCCAAACAAGAGCGCTTCGTAGTTCCTTGGTTTTATGATATCACGTTCAAGCTCTGCTAAGGAAAACGTTTGAACAACCGTTGTAACTCCAAATGCTTCCCATTCATTCTTCACAAATTCTGCAACGTCTTTCAAAGGGTATTGGTTTAAGGTTGTGATGGCGAGCTTGAGCGGTAAGGGAGTTTTGTTTTGAGGAAAGCAAAGTTCGTTGAGTTTCTCTTGAGTTGCGCCTCCTACTTTTCCAGTTCCAAATTTCAGTCCTTGCGGAGCGAGGATCTCGGAGGCATACTTTTCCTGGAATTTTATTACCGCAGCTTTTGTGAGAGAGCCAAAAGAACCAGATACGGTTCCTTGGGGATATACCTGCGGGTCTTTTGCCAAGCACTGCTGAAGCTTTTTTACATCTTCTCCAGTGCTTGAAATCTGGAGGTCTCGAGAAATTCCTTCTGTGCTTTGCGGAATTTTTGCAAAACGTCCATCAACCTTTTTGTATCCTTGCTTGGCAAGAAGCGCTTCAGTGTTTTGAATGTCGAGTTTCTGAACCTCTACCATTGTAAGGCCAAACGTTTCAGGAAGAAGAGGAGAAACAACGTGCTTTCCGTTTTCTCCAAACAGATCCTGTACAAGTTTTTCTGTATCAATAATTGAAGAGAGGGCAATCCTTAGATCCTTGTTTTTTAAGGTAGAAGATTGGAGATTAAAGAATAGGGCAAAGTATCTTGGAAGCGAAAACGTGTGCTTTATAAATCCCTTGTTCAAGAAGGAAGGCGTTTCTTTGCCCAGTAACAAAGAAAAGTTGTTCACGGTTCCTCTCTCTGCCTCGCGCATCAGCTCTTCCTCCGCGGCAAAGAAGCGGAACGAAAGAGAATTAAGAAAGGGTTTCTTGCCCCAGTAGAAAGGATTGCGGATTAGTTCAATCTCTCCAATAGCGCCCGAGTTTGCCTGGACGATTTTTGCCACCCTCCATGGTCCTGCCCCAACCGGTTTTAAGTTATACGGGGAAAGCGGAAAGTTTTCTGGGGTAATCTCTTCCCAGATATGCTTAGGGATGATTTTCACCGTGAGGCGTTCCACAAACGGAGCGTAGGGTTCCTGCAAAGAGAAGCGGACCATGTTCTCTGAAACCTTTTCTACCTCAACCCCAACCCAGTTTGCCCTCAAGGGACTTTTGTACTTTGGGTCTCGGAGCGTCTTTATGGTAAAGACCACGTCGTCTGCGCTTACCAAAGTTCCGTCTGACCACCTCAGATTTTCTCTGAGCTTGATCTCAAATACTTTTCCGTCCTCTTTAATCTGGAAACTTTCCGCAAGGCTTGCAACGAGAAGGCCTTTGCTGTCATACGTGAGAAGCCCAGCATATAAGAGTTCCACGAGGTCTCTATCTGCGTCATTAGCTTCTCCATACACAGGATTGAGAAACCTTGGGGAACCAAGCATTCCTTCTATGATTTTGCCTCCTTCACCCGGAACCTGCTTGGTTAAAGAGAGGTATCCAGTACGAGCAAGAAAGAACCCAGACCCCACAAAGCAGACTCCTAAGATAAGAAGAGCCGCTGTCTCTTTTTTGAGAGAAACTCAGGAAGTTTTTTGAGTTGAGAAAATGCAGGCAAACGAAGCATTAGAGCAAAAGATTCAAGATTGCAAGAGAAAGAAATATCGCTCCGAGGGCCCAGGTTAAAAGATACAGTTTTTGCTGGATGCCCCGTCTCGTCGCAAAAAATGATCCGTCTCCTCCTCCGAATGCTCCGCCCAAACCAGTTCCCCTTTGTTGCAAGAGGACGCAAGCAACAATCAAAAACGAAACGAGAATTTGCGCGAATGGGAGATATGCAAGAATTGATGCCATGTTAGAGTTTACCTTTTCCAAAGAAAGAAAGCACGAATGAAATTGCAATAACTGCGCCTGTGGTAGAAAGCAAAGGGATAAGGCCCTGGAGGTTGAGTTGTGGAAACACAAGTTGCAAAACCCATAAAGCCCCAAAGCTGACTGCTCCCAAAATGAGAATTCGTAAGAACAGGGATATCAAGCCAATGAATGGCCGTACAATAATGAGAACGGCTCCCAATGCGAGTCCTGCCATGAGGAGTGTTTGCCACGAGCCTGAAAAGGTAACTCCCGGGATAAAACGGGTGGCAAGCCAGAGTCCTCCAACACCAGCAAGAAGTGAAACCACAATGGTTTGGAGCATACAGGCATGGTATCAGTTTTGGGAAAACAAGTCAACACGTCGTAGTTTCCTGTGATAGGTCACGGCAAAGCGGTGGGCTTCGTCGCGGATGTGGAGGAGAAGATTGGAAACATCCTGGGGAAGGTTTTTCAGAAGAAGTGGTTTGGAACGCTTCGGGGAAAACAATTCATTGTGCTTTTTTGCAAGAGCAGCAACTTGTATTTTGTATCCTTCTAACGCTTTCAATGCGGCGGAAAGCTGCGGCTTTCCGCCGTCAATAATCATGAGGTCTGGGTAAGGCCATTCAGGGTGCTTGAGGCGCCGGGAAATAACTTCCTCCATCATTGCGAAATCGTTAGGCTTTCCTGTGATGTGAATCTTAAACTTACGGTACCACTCCTTGGCTGGCTTGCCCTTGAGGAACGTAACCATAGATCCTGTTGCAAACTTACCCTGAATATTTGAAATATCATATGCCTCAATGCGTTTAAAATTTCGCCAAGGTTTTGGCAAGGGCCAGGGTTCCTTGCCAAGAGCAAGGGAATGGCGTATGACATTTTCAAGCGCAAATACCTGGTCTCTTAATTTTCCAGCTTCTTCAAACCTTTGTTCTTGAGAGGCCTTGTTCATCTCTTGTTTGAGGTTTTTCAGCACAGAAGTTTTTTTGCCTTGCAAAACCGCAGCAAGATTTTTAATGTTCCTTTTATACTCTTTGGGGTTTGGGCGGGGACCAGGACAAAGGCCAAGATGACACCAAGGGCAGGGGAGCCGGCTGTGTTTTTTCTGGGTGTAGTATGGAAATGCGCGTCGCAACAGGCGGAGTACGTGTTTTATGGCTTTTCCGTCAACAAATGGGCC
>VMEU01000008.1 GCA_007375675.1 Parcubacteria group bacterium Greene0416_39
CGATAAAGGCATTCCTCACTTTACAGGCCAAGGCAGAGGTGATATGTATGTGGAGTTCACTCTCAAGACTCCAAAGAAGCTCACAAAAGAGCAGAAAGAACTCTTAGAGAAGTTGAAAGAAGAAGGGATATAGTTTGCCCCCATAGCTCAACGGTAGAGCAACGCCCTTTTAAGGCGCTGACGAGGGTTCGATTCCTTCTGGGGGCACTATCAGCAATACCTGATATCTGAGCTTATTTCCTATCTGAGTGTCTCAATACCCTCCGTGGCGTTGGAACCAGCCAATAGTCTGTTTCACGGGACGTTCTGGTTCATTGAAAACGGTGGGCTTTGTGTCATATTAAAGCAAGAACCTACGGATGGAGGAAGAACGTGGCTAATATGCTAACCGGTGTACATGAAGAGCTCGATGAGCACATCCGCAATTTAGGCTACTTTGGCGAGCACCTTGGACTAACCGGACTAATCCCTGCGAATGGTGGGGACATCAGCATTCTGCTTGGTGAGGAAGCTGCTGAGGCCGTGCTCCGTGGTTTCAAGCCACAGAGCGAACTGATATTGTTTAGACGCCTTTCAGAGTTAGTTCACATCCGGCGCGATGGTCGCACCCACTACAATGCAGAGTCTGTTCCGGAAGAGATAACCCAGGATTTAATACGGCCCCTTGCCGGAAGAGTGGTTGTGATCACAGCAACCGGCGCAAAACTATGGGACATTGCGCGTCATCCCGAACGGCGGCTTTGTGTACTCGAGGTAAATCCTGATGGGAGAGGCTTTCATCTCCTGTATGGCAATCGCGAGTACGGCCTGATTCCTTCAATAGAAACCCTGAGCCACCTCGTTGCTCTTGCAACAACCCTGAAAGAAGGGGCTGGCTCAGCTTCCGCGTTCCACGCCCACCCCCCTGCGCTTGTCGCAGTGGACGCGCATATGAGCGTGCGAGGATCGTATGAGGAGTTGAACAAGATACTCTTCAGCCAGAAAGAGGGGGTTCTCACGAACCTTTCCGACCTGGTTGGAGTTGTTCCTTACGAACCATCCGGTTCCAAGGCGCTCCTTGAAAAGAGCATCGAAAGCATACAGCAACATCGCTTTACGCTGTGGGAGCGTCATGGCGTGTTCATCAGAGAGCGGAGCTTCGAACGATGCATTGACTTGCTTGAGTACGCAGAGGACGCGGCAAAAGCTGCGCTGCGAGCACTCTTGAATCCAGAGGCTTTCCTTGGTCTTACTCGCCAAGACGTTGAACGAGCAGTTCAGCTCTACAACATCAATCCGCGTATCCTGGACCTTCTGGGGTAACAATGGAGACCATTAGAGGAGTTCTTTCAGGGCAGAAAGGTGCTTGATGGTGTAGGTGGGAGTGCCCGTCTCTTCGTCGGGAAGTTCACGTGCAAACTTCCCCTTGCGGAGCCATATGGTTATGGCTCCGCGTTTATTCCCCCATGCAATGCTACGTTTCACTCTGTCATCTACCAATACAAGTTCGCCGGGCTTAACCTTCAGTTCCTGCAACACCCGATCCAAAAGCCTATCTTTGTCCTTTGTATGGAAAAGAATCATTGAGAAATGCTGCCTGATCCCCGCTTCCTCTAGCGCCTTTAGCCTTGCTTCAGGAGGATCGCCCTCGTTTGCGATGGATACAATGGCAAGTCTATATTTGGGACGAAGATACTCCAGAACTTCTCGTGCCTCTAGGAAGAATCTTTCACCTTCGCGATCATAAAGAGTCCTGCCATAATCAAAAATAACCGCCTTGGGCTTAGAGGAAAGGGGAACTCCGTTTCTTAGAACAGAACCATGGGCCATTAGTTCTGTTTACTATGTAGGTAGGCGGTGTCAACCCCTTTCCCCTTCGAGAGCCAGGCAAGCCAACGACTGCTGGACAGATTGTGTTCAGGATGCTACAAGGAGTGTAGATTCGTTTCTAAGCTTCTCAAAATAATTGAGCTCCTCGATCAAATGGTTCCAATCAAATCCCCTGAGGGGCACAGTCATGCGACTGGGCGGGGAGTCGTATGACTCCCCGAGTCCCACCCGGGACACATTGGTTCGCCCAGTCATTCGACCTGGCGGGGAGTCGTATGACTCCCCGATTCCTTCTGGGGCACCACATTTTTCTCTTTGTCTACGGAGAAAAGATATGCTATACTATTTACTGTGATTCCTTTTGTTCGGACAATATTTCCTTTTTTGTTTCTTCTTGTTGCCATCCTTTTGAGTTTTGGGGCTGGGTTTTCCATTGGGAAAGACCAGGCAGCCCTTGTCCCTATTGAAGGAGTAAGCAACATTGACCTTGGGAAACCTACAGGAGCTGATTTCTCTTTATTTTGGGATGCGTGGAGAACCGTGCAGGAGCAGTATGTTGCACGAGGCGAGCTGAACTTTCAGGACATGATCTATGGAGCAATCAGCGGCATGGTTTCAAGCCTTGAAGATCCGTATACCGTTTTTTTGAACCCGGAAGACTCCAAACGATTCTCTGAAGATGTTTCAGGGGTGTTTGAAGGAGTTGGCATGGAGATTGGCATACGACAAAAACAGTTGAGGGTTATATCTCCTCTAGAAGGAACTCCCGCGCAAAAAGCAGGGTTGAGGCCGGGAGACCGCATTTTGAAAATCAATGATACTTCTACGGAAAATATGACTGTAGAAAAAGCAGTATCGCTTATACGAGGGCCCAAAGGAACCAACGTAACCTTTTCTATTTTACGAGAAGGATGGAATGAATCTAAGGAATTTACCATTGAGCGCGCTGTCATACAGGTTCCTTCTTTGAAATGGGAGCTCAAAGAAGGGAATATCGCGTATGTGAAGCTCAACCAATTTTCTGCAAAAGCAGGCCGGGACTTTGCAAAAGCAGCAGGGGAAATCTTAGCTTCCTCGGCCAAAAAGATTGTACTGGACTTGAGAAATAATCCTGGAGGATACCTTGAAGTTTCCCAGGATATTGCAGGATGGTTCTTGGCGAAAGGGTCTGCGGTTGTGATAGAAGACTTTGGAAAAGAAGGGAAGCAGCAGGTATACCAGGCCCGAGGCAACCCGGTGTTCGTTTCTTACCCCATGGTTGTGCTCATAAACGAAGGGTCAGCTTCGGCTTCCGAGATTTTAGCCGGCGCATTGCGAGACGGCAGGGGAATAACGCTTATTGGTGAGAAATCTTTTGGCAAAGGTTCAGTCCAAGAGCTCAAGGAGCTGAAAGACCGTTCTGCTTTAAAGGTGACGGTTGCCAAATGGCTTACTCCCAAAGGAGAGTCTATTTCAGACAAGGGGTTGGAACCCGATATCGTGGTAAAAATGGATGAGAAAGACGTGGATGAAAAGCGGGATCCCCAGCTTGAGAAAGCACTTGAAGTGGTAGGTGACTTATGAGAGTATATATAATGCAAATCAGCGAATGATATGCGAATGCCTCAAATAATTATTCGCATCATTTGCATAAATTTGTAGATTAGCATTTTTTATGAAAGTTATTCTCCTCCAAAACGTGGAAAACATCGGGAAGAAGTTTGAAGTAAAAGAAGTGGCTGCAGGGTATGCGCGCAATTATCTTTTTGCGAATAATTTTGCCAAACCTGCAACGCCAGAAGCTTTAGAGTGGCTCCAGGTTCAAAAAGACATCCTTGAAAAGAAGGCAGAGGAGGGCTTAAAGACGGTTCAGGGAATGGCAACAGGCCTTGATGATCTCGAAGTAGTCATGTTACTAAAGGTAGGGGAAGAAGGCCAGCTCTTTGAGTCTGTGAACAGCCAGAAGGTTATAGAGAAGCTCAAAGAATTGGGGTATGAGGTAAAGAAAAACCAGGTTGAACTTGAAGAACCTATTAAGGAGTTGGGCGAGTTTCCAGTGAAGATCACGTTTGATCATAACCTGGAAGCCACAGTTCGCTTGATAATCACAGAAGAACCATCAGAGAAAGCATAATTGTACTATTCTATGGCTCGATACATCTTCGTTGCAGGCGGGGTCATGTCTGGCGTGGGCAAAGGCGTAGCAACTGCTTCTATTGGAAAAATTCTGCAAAGCAAGGGATACAAAGTTTCAGCCCTGAAGATTGACCCTTACGTCAACGTTGACGCTGGCACCATGAACCCTCTTGAACATGGGGAGATTTTTGTTACGGATGACGGAACCGAATGCGACCAGGATATTGGAAACTATGAGAGATTTTTGAACCAGAATTTCAGTTCTCTGAACTATATGACCACGGGCCAGGTTTACCAGGCGGTGATCAATCGGGAGCGGAGTCTAGAGTATAAAGGGAAAACCGTAGAGGTGTTTCTTCATATCCCAGAGGAGATCATCTCGCGTATTGAGCGAGTGGGAAAGGAAACGAAAGCCGACTTCGTGCTTATTGAGGTGGGAGGCACCGTGGGGGATTATCAGAATGTGCTGTTTCTTGAGGCGGGGCGAATGATGAAGCGTCGAATGCCAGATCGCGTGTTATTCGCACTGGTTACGTATTTGCCCGTGCTTTCTAATGTGGGGGAAATGAAAACAAAGCCCACGCAGCACGCGGTGAGGTTTTTAAACGCGGCAGGCATCCAGCCCGATTTTATTATTGCGCGTTCAGTGGTATCTGTGGATGAACCGCGCAAGCAAAAGCTTTCCGATTTTTGCAACGTAGAATCAGAAGATATTATTTCAGCTCCCGATGTGAACTTTATCTACGAGGTTCCCGTGAACTTTGAGAAGGATCATTTAGGGGAAAGAATATTGGAGAAGTTTAAGATAACATCAAAGGGGGAGGACCTCAAAGACTGGAAAAAACTCGCGCATTCTATTGGAATCATCAAGAAGTGCGTGAAGATTGGCATAGTAGGCAAGTACTTTGAAACCGGAGATTTTACCCTTATGGATTCTTACATTTCCGTGATTGAGGCGATTAAGCATGCTTCCTGGGTATTGGAGGGAAAACCCGAGATCACCTGGCTTTCTGCCCAGGAGTATGAAAACGATGCAAAAGCGTTAGCTGGGTTAAAGCGTTTTGACGGGATTATTGTTCCTGGAGGATTCGGCAACAGGGGAGTGGAGGGGAAGATCAAGGCGATTGAGTTTTGCAGGGAGAACAAGATTCCGTACTTTGGCCTGTGTTTCGGGCTTCAACTTGCGGTGATTGAGTTTGCCAGGAACGTGTGCGGATTGCCAAACGCAACGTCAAGCGAGTTTGTAACCTCTCAAAACAAAGAGTCCCTTGACCTCGTCATTGATGTGATGGAGGAGCAAAAAGAGCTTCTCAAAGAGAAGCGCTATGGAGGAACAATGAGATTGGGAGCGTATTCTTGCAGCCTTCTCAACAAAAGCATTGCGCAAGAAGCGTACCATGTAAAAAATGTTTCAGAGCGGCATCGTCATCGCTATGAAGTGAACAACAAGTATATGGAAAAACTTGAGAGAAAAGGATTTCTCGCGTCAGGAGTGAATCCAGAAAGCAAGCTCGTGGAGATTATGGAGCTGAAAGGCCACCCGTTTTTTCTGGGAACTCAGTTTCACCCAGAATTTAAATCGAGGCCTTTGGCGCCTCACCCCTTATTCCTTTCTTTCATTGAGGCTGCCCTTCGTGTATCGAAAGCGCGCTCACTACATGCGAAGAACGGTTAAAGTTCACTTTTTTCTTTTTTGTAAATTGGACGACCCCGAGTTTTTGAGCAAACAGCGTGTAGTCTCTGCCCATTCCAACATTGAGGCCCGCAACAAATTTGGCGCCACGCTGGCGAACCAAAATCTGACCTGCTTTCACAGTTTCCCCGTTTGAGACTTTGAGCCCCAGGTACTTGGGCTGCGAATCTCTTCCAAGGCGCGTAGATCCTGCTGCTTTGGATGTTGCCATATGAAGATGCTACCACTCCTGAAAAAATTTGTCAACCCAGCACCACTTTTTCTCCAACAAAAGTGGTGCTGGGTCAAAACCCACCAAGCTGATATCTTATTGGCTTTATTTGTGGTACTCTTGAGTTTGGCAAGCTTTGGCACAGGGTATCTGGTTGCGAGATCTTCGCTTTCAGGAGATATTACTATTGAGACAGATAAGAATGGAACAACAAAATAACGCAATTCCACAGCACATTGTGTTGTTTCTTGATGGAAACAGGCGCTGGGCAAGAGAGCATGGCCTTCCTTTTCTAGAAGGACACAAGGCAGGATATGAAAACGTCTTGCGACTTTGTGATTGGTGCAAGGACAGAAAAATTAAGGTGCTCACCGCGTATGGATTCTCCACAGAGAACTGGAACAGGCCTCCAGAAGAAGTAGGCTACCTTATGAAGTTGTTTGAAATAGGGCTTTCAGATAAGCAGAACACAGAGAAATTTCAAAAAGATGGGGTAAGGGTGAGAATTATTGGCCAAAAAGAACGATTGCCATTGTCTCTCCAACGGGTTATTCACGAGGTGGAAGACGCAACAAAAAAGCAAAGTAACCTCTTTTTAAACCTTGCAGTAAGCTATGGAGGGAGATGGGATATTGTGCAGGCAGTCCAGAAAATGGTGAGGGAGGGCATCCAGTCTGAACAAGTTTCAGAAGAACTTTTTGAACAATACCTTTCTACGGCTAACCTCCCGGTTCCTGATTTTGTAGTGAGGGTGGGAGGAGAGATACGATTATCCAACTTTCTTTTGTGGCAGTCAGCATACGCAGAGCTGTATTTCTCAAACAAATACTGGCCCGATTTTGAAGAGCAGGATTTTGACGAGGCATTAGCCGAATACGCCCGACGTTCTCGCCGTTTCGGCCATTGATTCTTGACATTTTCTTCTAAATCTGATATATACTATTTTAGCACCTACGGGTGACTTTTTGGAAGGAGGATGGTGACGATGTCAACATCAGTCACGTCCAGGACCGAAGGACAAGAGAGGCACTTTAGGCGGTTGGTAGAGGACGTTGCCAGACACGGCGCTGACCTTGCTCTCCGCACTGTTGAGGCAGACAGCAAGGGCTGGCAGTGGGTTCTTGACCACGGGGATGAACTCAAGTCTGCGGCGGCTCAGGTCATAGTCGCCAAGACCCGCGAGTTGGCCCTGAGAAGCTCATCCCAAGAGCGCGCCCGAGAGATCATGGGGCGCAACTTCTTTGGTGCTGAGGAGGCGGCCAAGCACTTCGCGGTGAACCCTTCGCAGGCGCAGTTTGCGGCCCTAAGGGAAGTCCCCTTCAGTGAGGAAACACTTATGTCCTGCAAGGACACGCATGTTCTCGTTGCGGTGTTCCCGCTTTCTATCCTTGATATCAGGGCCAAGGTCCATGCAGAGCCCCAGCGGCTCTTCTACGACCAGTCCTGGTACAACAAGGAGAAGTTTGCGAAGGATCGCGGCGAAACGGGATGGCACCTTATCCGCAAAACATCGGTCGACGGCTCGACGTCCAAGACCTGGGACGAACAACAGTTCCTGCTCGCCGCAGACGAGGAAACGCCAACGGCACGAGTGGTGGTCTATACCATCATTGGCCACTTCCTTGCTACTGGCGAGCGACTCTTCGAGCGGATTTACGTTCGATGCTCGGATGTCGACTCGCACGGCGACCGGGTCTACGTCGGCTACTTCGGCGAGTACGGTCTCAGTGTCAACGACGACTGGGACGCCTACCGCCGTTCCTACATCGGTGTCGCCTCTGCCCGGAAGTCCCGAATCTTGAAGTCTTGAAGAACTGATTCTTCTTGACTGCTTTGAGCCTCCGCGTTACCCACAGCAAGTGGAACGCGCGGGGGCTCTTTATTTTTTGCATGTTAGAGGTATAATAATTTCATCTTGCTCGTGCAGGTGCGGCCACGGTTTCACCTCGCAAGATATCTCACCTTTTGAGATATCGCCAGAGTACCGCTGGTTCACGGATCACGGTAGCGCGCGATAGGGGTTAGAGATTGAACTTCTTGCCTGCTTTTAGCGGAGATGTCCTGTTTTGTCGGGGCTGCTCTGGAATAAAATACAGGAACAAGAGGATATGGGCCCCTTTTTTGGGACAGTAACCCTCGAGTTCCAGTGACAGGGGTGGAAGCTGGCAACATGTCGACTCGAACGGCAACCGGGTCAACGTCGGCAACTTCGACGAGAACGGTCTCAATGTCAACGACAACTGGGACGACAACCGCAATTCCAACATCGGTGTCGCCTCTGCCCGGCAGTCATCTCTTTCCCCAAAGACAAGAATGCCCACCATAATGGTGGGCATTCGTCTATCGCTCTTTGGTGGATTTAATCCACCCACCAAGCATTCTGCCAATTTCATCTACGAGTTCTTCAAGCGTCATATACTTTCTATTGTCTATGGTCTTCACTTCTTTCATGAGGCGGAGGAACACGCGCAGGAAGTTAAGTTTTAAACTCACTTTTTCAAGAATAGGCAGCTTTTCTGTTTTGTATGTTTGGCTTGCCAAAAGTATGCTCTCAAGAATATCTAAGATAATGTTTTCGCATCGCTGCCAAATGGTATACCTGTCTTGTTTGGTAACGGTAGCGCGATAACCGTAGAAGGTTTTGTACAACTCGTATGTTCTCTTGAAGATTGGGATATCAAAGTCGTTCATCCTATGAAAATTTATAAGAATTTATTTGAACAGATTATCTCGCCAGAACCCCTTTTTTCTGCATGGGATGTTTTCAAGCAAGACAAGAGGAAGAGACCAGATGTCCAAAGATTTGAATGGAATCTTGAAGAAAATATCTTTAAGCTTCACCGGGATTTGAAAAACAAACGGTACAAACACGGCCCGTACAAAGGTTTTTACATCAAAGACCCAAAACAAAGGCATATCCACAAGGCAACCGTGCGTGATCGCGTGCTTCATCATGCCGTGTTCTCCGTAATCAATCCCATGTTCGAGCCCACTTTCATCTCGACCTCGTTTTCCTGTCGTATTGGGTATGGAACGCATAGAGGAGTTGCAACACTTGATAACATGATGCGAAAAGTATCTCAGAATAACACCCAACCCTGCTATGTTTTGAAGTGTGACATCAAAAAATTCTTTGATAGCGTTGACCACAACACACTTCTTTCTATCTTGGGCAGACGGATTAGAGACGAAGACGTCATGTGGTTGCTTGAGGAAATTATTGAGAGTTTTCCAAGAGGACTGCCCATTGGCAACCTTACTTCGCAGATTTTTGCCAATATCTACATGAACGAGTTTGACCAGTTTGTGAAACATGAATTGAAGGTAAAATATTACGTTCGCTACACCGATGACTTTGCTATTGTCTCTGACAATGAGTATACACTCCGTGGGGGGGGCTTACAAGTATGGGAAAGTTTTTGAGAGAACGCCTGAAGCTTACTATACACCCAAAGAAAATCTCTCTGCGAAAACTACACCAAGGCGTGGACTTTCTTGGGTACGTCATTTTTCCAAAGCATCGGCTGCTCCGTATAAAGACAAAACGTAGGATATTCTCAAAACTACGCAAACGTATTGAGGAATACCGCAGAGGGGAAGCAAGCCAGCCTCAAGTTGAGCAATCTTTGCAGTCGTATCTGGGAGTTTTGTCTCACGCAAACGCTTACAAGTTAAGTCAAGATTTGAGAAATCAGCTTTGGCTCACTGATTTGACACGATGTTTGGAGAAGATATAATGGGAATATGTTAACAGGAGAAGACATCCAAAAAATCGTTGAAGCCGAAAAAGAAGTCTTTCCAACAAAGCAAGAGTTTGCTATGTTTCAGGAAGATATGAGAAAGAATTTTTCTAGTATACTTACTGCACTAGAATATTAATTTTCTCCTATTGAAGAAAGCACAGCTTACAAAGCTGTCTTTTTGTTTGCGCTAAACGGAAGCGAAATGGGGAAAAACTGTGAAGAAAGTCTGCTTTTGAAGCTGATTTTTTGTTTGGGAGAAAATGGTTGACGGGGGATATGAGTGGAGGTATTGTATACTCAAGTGGTAGATTGTGGATAAATGTGTTAATAACTTGGCAAAATTGTGGATAACTTAGTATGTTCATAGGTGAATTTCGCCATACCATTGATGAAAAAAAGCGCCTTGCAATTCCCGCAAAATTAAGAAAACAGCTTGGGAAAGAAGCGGTTATTACTCGGGGTCTAGATAATTGTCTTGTGGTATATCCAATAAAGGAGTGGAAGCAAAAGTCAGAGAAAATAAGTACGTTGCCAGAGAGCCAGTTGGAGGCGCGGGGATTCGCAAGAATCATGCTCGCCGGCGCTGTTGCGGTAGACTTTGACAAACTTGGCCGTATCCTTGTTCCAGAGTACTTAAAACAATATGCGGAATTAAAGAAAAATGTGGTGATAGCAGGTCTCTATAACCGCCTAGAAATATGGGACGAAACCCGCTGGGAAACATACAAGCAGAACGTTGAAAAAGAAATAGGGGATTTTGCCTCAAAACTCAAAGAATTAGGAATTTAATCCTTTCCCATGCATGTTCCCGTCTTAACAGAAAAAGTTATTGAGTACCTGAATGTGAAATCCAATAGAAACTTTATTGACTGCACCTTGGGTTCAGGAGCACATACGAGCGCAATTGTGAAACATAACAGGCCGGCAGGAAAAGTGCTCGCAATTGATTGGGACAGAGAGGCCATAACAAGAGCGCGCTCGGTACTTTCAAAGCCTGATCTTCGCAGGATCACCTTTGTCGAGGACAACTTCAGCCATCTTGAAGACATTACAAAGAGAGAAAAGTTTCACGCTTCAGGAGTATTGCTTGATCTTGGCATGTCTTCTGATCAGTTAGAGTTAAGCAAGAGGGGATTCTCTTTCCAGAAAAACGAACCCTTGGATATGCGCTATTCCCTGGAGAATCCTTTGACTGCCGCAAAAATCGTGAACTATTGGAGCAAAAACGACATAACGAGAATGCTTAAAGAATACGGCCAGGAACAGTTTGCCAATCAAATCGCAGAGGCAATTACAAAAGAGCGCAAGGAACATGCAATCGCGAGAACCCAAGAGTTGGTTAAGGTTATCACGGGAGCGGTGCCTGGCTGGTACAGGAGGAGAAAAATTCATCCTGCCACCAAAACGTTTCAGGCCTTGCGAATTGAAGTCAACAATGAGTTGGAAAATTTAAAAGCAGTGATCCCTCAAGTTTTTCGTGTTCTGGGGGCAGGAGGAAGGGTTGTCATTATATCTTTCCATTCCTTGGAAGACCGAATCGTAAAATATGCGTTCAAAGAAAATCCTCAAGCGAAGATTCTTACAAAAAAAGTAATCATTCCTTCGATTGTTGAGCGAGAAACAAATCCACGGGCGCGTTCTGCAAAGCTGAGAGCCGCAGAGAAGCTATGACCCTTCTCATTAAACCATGAGATACACAAAAGCAAGACAAAAAAAGAATACAATATGGTGGGGTACTTTCTTGTCCCTCTTGGTGTTTCTTGGCTTGTACATTTTTCAGGTGCATCACATGACTTCTTCTGCCTATACTCTTTCAAGCCTTGAAACTGCTTTGGAAGAGCAAAAAGAAACGAACAAAAACCTTAATCTTTCTCATCCCTCAGGCAATTCTTTTGAGAATTTGGCAGAACTTGCAAAACAACAAAACTTTGAAAAAGTGAGGAACATTTCCTATGTCCAGCTCTTAGAAGGGCCCGTTGCAAGATCGGTACTACCTAACGAATAGAACATTGTATGCCCCGTAGTGAAAATTTGAAAGGTTTCTTGTTTAATGCGTAGTTGCAAGAGAGTGCTTGTACTAAAGAAGACACTATGAGGCATACAAAAAATCGTGTTTAACGAAACCTACAAGCATTAATTCAAATTTCTACTACGGGGTATGCGTTCTTGGCGAGTCTCCTTGCTTTGTCTCATTTTCTTGACGCTTGGTTTTCTTCTGGCAGGACGCCTCTTTTTTTTGCAAGCATTGAACCATGGCTATTACCTTGCCTTGTCCAAGGGCCAGCAAGGCGAAAGCGTGATTCAACGGGGGGCTCGGGGGAATATTTTTCTTCAAGACAAGGAAGGAAATTTCATCACCCTTGCAACCGATTCCAAGGCCTCCTTTGTATTTCTTTCTCCTCCTGAAGTGAAAGACAAAGAGCATACTGCCCAGGTTCTTTCTGCTATGCTTAAACTTCCCGAAGACGCCATACTTTTAAAAGCAGGAAAAGAAAACAGCCTTTACGAGGTTCTCAAAAAGTCTCTTTCTCAAAAAGAAGAACAAGAAATTAGCAATGCAAAACTTCCTGGCGTGTATGGTGGAGAAGAAACCGTGAGGATGTACCCTCAAAAAGAATTTGCTTCCCATACCTTAGGCTTTGTGAACCAAGAAGGCAAAGGCCAGTACGGTATTGAAGAATATTACAACACAGAGCTTGTTGGCTCCAGCGGGGTGAAGGCGCGAGGGGCAAATCCCGCAACGTATCTACGGTCGCTCTTTCAAACAAACGTGAAAGACGGGTCTCATATTATTCTCACTTTGGATTTCAACATTCAGAGTCTTGCAGAATCTCTCTTGAAACATGCAACAGAAAGTCTCGGCATTGAAGAAGGCACCATTATTGTCATGGATCCCAGGTCAGGGAAAATTCTCACGCTGGCAAACACTCCGGGGTTTAATCCTAATGAGTATGGGGGGCAAGGCAACCCTTTCTTGTTTCAGAATCCTGCGGTGCAGAAAATATTTGAACCAGGTTCTGTGTTCAAGCCAGTTACCATGGCCGCAGCTTTGCAGGAGAAAAAAGTAACTCCAGAAACCACGTACGAAGACAAAGGAATACTCAAAATAGGGGGATCTTCCATTGAGAACTACGATAAGAGAGTGTGGGGAAAGAAAACAATGAGAGAAGTTCTGGAGTTTTCCATCAATACCGGCGCGGTATTTGCAAAAGAGCAATTGGGGGATGATAAGTTTTTAGAGTATGTGGAGAAGTTCGGCATTTTTGAGCCCACAGGCATTGACCTGCCAGGAGAGGCCTATTCTCAAAACCGTGAGCTTAGGCAAGGCAGGGAAATCAATCTTGCGACCGCGGCCTTTGGGCAGGGAGTTGAAATGACCTCGCTTCAGCTCGTGCGCGCATTCACCGCTTTTGCAAACCAAGGAAGAATGGCATATCCATTTCTCATTACAGACAAGGGCAAACAGCAAGACCAGGTTCTTTCTGCTGAAACCGCAACCACGATAACGTCTATGCTCGTGAGCGTTATTGACCAAGGGTACAGCAAAAAAGCGCGGATTCCAGGATACTATATTGCAGGAAAGACGGGAACGGCCCAGATCTCCTGGAGCGCGCTTGGAATTAAGAAAGCCGGGTATTCAGACAAGACCGTGCAGTCTTTCATGGGGTATGCCCCCGCGTACAACCCGCAGTTTCTCATCTTGGTAAAACTTCAGAATCCTCAAACAAAAACCGCGGAATACTCGGCGCTCCCCATATTTCACGAGCTTGCCAAATACATTATTGACTACCTTGCCATCCCCCCCGACTATGAGGTAGAGTAAGAAATTACTGCTTCACAAGAACACTCTTTCGTGTTAATATAGCTTTGCGTTATGTATGAACAGGCAGTAAAAAAGAACGTTAGAAAACTGCGAGGCAAAGGATTTACTTTTATAGAAATTATTCAGAAATTCCCGTTTCTATCCAAAGGAACCGTAAGTGAATGGGTTTCAGATATTAAACTTACTCCACTTCAGGAACAAAGAATTCTGAAGAAAAAACTTAGGGGAAGAATAGGACTGCTGAATTATAATAAGAGAAGGCACAAAGAAGCAGTCCGCCGCGCAGTAACCTTATCCCAAAAAGCCAAGAAAGAAATCGGAGTTCTTACTTCCAGAGATTTAAAGATCGCAGGGGCTGCTCTTTATTGGGGCGAGGGATGGAAAAAGAACCGAAACACCATTTCAATTGGGAATTCTGACCCAAAGTTCATCGCGGTGGCGATGCGTTTCTTTCGTGAGATATGTAAAGTTAAAGAAGAAAAATTTCGGTGCAAACTTACCATCCATCCTGGGTTAGATCAAGCAAAGGCCCTTAAATTCTGGACTTTGATTACTGGCGTTCCCTTAAGTCAATTCAATAAAGTAGCCATAAAGCCTCCTAAAAGCAGTACAGGAAGAATGCATAACGTTCTTTACAAAGGAAGTCTTGATGTTCGTATTGGTGATACCAAAACTTTCTGGAGAATCATGGGTTTTATAGAAGCTTTAGGGAATACATAGATTTGTATATGCCGCTTTCGTCTAGTGGCTTAGGACGCTTGGTTCTCAACCAAGAAATCACGGGTTCGATTCCCGTAAGCGGCACAAAGGGTTCGCCCTATCATTCGATAGGGTGCCCCGTCGAATGACGGGGCAAATCCGGTTGGGGCCTCCATTTTGTTGGGGTGGCCTTTGCCTGTGACCGCGCTCCAGATTTTGTGGGTGAACCTTGTGGAAGACGGTTTGCCAGGCATTGCCCTTACCTTTGAAAAAGGCGAGAAAGACGTGATGAAACATAAGCCGGAAGGCAAGGCAATTTCCTTACTCACGCCTTCCATGAAAGTTATTATATTCGCTGTAAGCATATTCTCTGACATTCTGCTTCTAGGGTTGTTCGGGTTGCTCTTTGCCAATTCTTCATATTCCTTAGACCACATCCGAACAGTGATGTTTGTAGGTCTTGCGCTCAATTCTCTTCTGTACATTTTCTCGTGCAAGAGCATTCGAAGCAATCTCTGGGAATACAATCCTTTTTCCAACCATTACCTTACAGGGAGCGTGCTTTTCTCAATGTTCTTGCTCGCGCTCGTGGTGTACATTCCGTTTCTTCAGGATATATTTCATACAACAGCCTTGCCAGGAATTGACTGGGTTATCCTCTTTGCTCTTGGGATCATTAACGTGGTTCTCATTGAAGCCACAAAATGGATTTTCATAAAGCGTGAACGAATGGTATAGTGCAGTCATGCAAGATTTTATCTATATTGCAATAATCGGTATCCTTGGGATTGGATTGTTTCTCCTTTTATTACGAAGCAGAAAAAAAGAAGAACCTTTGAGTGCTGGTATGCTCATTATTCAAAATCAGCTTAATGAACTGCGAAGTACCTTAGACTCCAAGCTTGGCGACTCTGCGAAAATGTTTCAGCGCCAATACTTTGAAAGCGTAAAGGTAATCAAAGACATCACAGAGCGCTTGACGAAACTAGACGAAACGAATAAACAGGTTATTGGTTTTGCAGATCAACTCCAAAATCTTCAGGATATTTTGCAAAATCCAAAGCAAAGAGGAGTGCTGGGAGAGTATTACTTGGAAACCGTGCTCAAAAATGTGCTACCTCCTGGCACCTATAAAATGCAGTATGCATTCAAAGACGGAAGCATTGTAGACGCCGCCATTCTCGTAAAAGACAAGGTGATTCCGGTTGACTCAAAGTTTTCTCTTGAAAATTACAACCGGTTGATCCAGACAAAAGATGCGGGAGAACGAGAGCAGATAGAAAAGCTTTTCAAGCAGGATTTAAAAAACCGTATTGATGAAACAGCGCAGTACGTGAAACCAGAAGAGGGAACTCTGGATTTTGCGTTCATGTTTATACCCTCGGAAGCCGTGTTTTATGACGTACTTATCAACAAAGTAGGCACGGTGGAAGCCAAAGACCTTATTCAGTATGCGTTTCAGAAAAAAGTCATTCTAGTTTCCCCAACTTCGTTTATGGCGTACCTGCAGACCGTTCTCCAAGGGTTAAGGGCGCTCCAAATTGAGGAGTCGGCCAAGGAAATACGCAAGAGAGTAGAAGATCTGGGCCGCCATATCGCAAGCTACGAAACTTATATGCAAAAACTTGGCACCCACCTTGGCACCACAGTAAACACCTACAATATTGCCTACAAAGAGCTCGGCAAAATCGACAAAGACGTGCTTAAGATTACCGGCAAACCAGGGGAAAGCGAAATGGAGCCATTGGAACTCGAAAAACCCGAAGCAGGAGTGGAAGATTGACTTTTTGAGGGTTTGCGTCTATATTGTATGGTATGTTAGCTGTGATCAAAACCGGGGGCAAACAATATATTGTGGCTCCTGGGCAGAAAATCAAAATAGAAAAACTTTCCAACAAAGAAGGCCTGCCTGCGCAGGCAGGAGAGGAAGTTGTGTTTGACGAGGTTCTTCTTGTAAAAGACGGGGAGAACGTGAGAATCGGCACGCCTTTTCTGCAGGGAGCAAGGGTACAGGCAAAAGTGCTCAAGCAGGGAAAAGGAAAGAAACTTATTGTATTTAAGTTCAAACCCAAGAAAAAAGAGAAACGGAAACAAGGCCATCGCCAGCTCTTCACCGAAGTAGAGATCATTTCGATAGAATCGAAATGAAGTTACTTGCGGCCCTCTAATGCCTGCCTAAGCGTTTCCTCGTCTGCGTATTCTACCTCTCCCCCTATTGGCAAGCCTCGCCCTAAGCGCGTTGTTTTTATGTGTAAAGGTTCTAGGAATCTTTGAAGATAGAGCGTGGTTGCCTCTCCTTCTGTGGTTGGGTTTAAGGCTAAGATAATCTCCTGAAAAGAAGCTTGGATCCCAAAGGTTTCCGGGTGTTCTATTCTTCCTTTGAGCTCTTCAGTCCGAAGATTCTGAAGATCTTCCTTTCTTAGGTTTCCTACCGTGCCTCCCAAAATGAAGTACAGGCCTTGAAAGGTTTTTGTCTGCTCCAAGGTTGCCAAATCTTCTTCTTTCTCCACCACGCAAAGGAGAGAGTGATCTCTCCTGGTATCTGCGCAAATTGCGCAGAGAGTAGCTTCTCCATTTTCTTTTGCAAAGGGGTTAAAGCAGAACGCGCACAGCTTCACCTGCTCTCGTAGGTCTTTGAGCGCTCCGACAAACTCGTCAAAAGAATTACCTTTGCTTTTTAAAAGATAAAAAACCATGCGGCCCGCGGTTCTTGGCCCTATGGTAGGGAACTGAGCAAAGAGTTCAAGGAGTTGCTGGATGGGTTTGGGATACATGGAAGGCTAAGGCGTGAAGAAATCAGCCTCCTGGGCTTGCCCGCCTTCTCCAAAATCTTGGGACTCCACGTTCTTTGCAAGGTCTCCAAACGTAACGGTCTTTTCATCAAAGTAGAGTTTCACAGAACCCACCGGGCCGTTGCGGTGCTTTGCAACAATGATTTCCGCGATGTTTTTGTTTGTTGTTTCAGGGTTGTAGCGGTCTTCCCGGTATATAAACAGCACCACGTCTGAATCTTGTTCTAACCCGCCCGATTCTCGCAGATCTGAGAGACGAGGCCTTTGGGGAACGCGCTGTTCCACTGCTCTTGATAACTGAGAAAGCGCCAATACCGGAATATTCAATTCTCTGGCCAATCCTTTAAGGCTTCTTGAGATTTCAGTGACTTGCTGAACCAAGGGCGCCTCAGAATTCCTTGGTTCAATGAGCTGGAGATAGTCAACTATGAGAAGGCCTAGGCCCTGGTTTGCCTGGAGACGCCGAGCCATTGCCCTCATCTGGAGAATATTTTGTGAGGAGGTGTCGTCAATAAACAGAGGGCATTCTGCCAATGTCCCCAAGGCATTCTGAATCTTTACAAAGTCGTTTTCCTCGCCTTCAGAGGAGAGGCGGCCGGTTCTCAACCTCCACAGGTTTACCTGGGCTTGCGAAGCTATCAAGCGGTCTACCACCTGGTCTTTTGACATTTCTAAGCTGAACACGGCCACCGGAATTTTCTGGTTAATGGCAATTCTTCTTGCAATGTCTAATGCCAAAGCAGACTTTCCTAGGGAAGGGCGGGCGGCAAGGAGTATGAGATCTGATTTCTGGAATCCAGAGAGAATGTTGTCTAGGTCGCCAAAGCCGGTTGCCACCCCTCGGGTTCCTGATTCGTGGCGGGAGAGTTTGTCAATTCTCTCAAAAGCTTCTTCTAATGTATCCTTTACTTTCACAAAGTTGCGGGAAAGCGATTTTTGCGCAACAGAGAATATTTTTGCCTCTGCCTGGTCAACCAGCACGTCGGGGTCTTCATTTTCGTTGTAGCCCATCACTTCTATCTCATGGGAAACGGAAATGAGGTCGCGCAGAATTCTCTTTTTCTGCACTATTTTTGCGTAGCTTAAGACATGCGCGGCAGTGGGAACAGAGTTTACAAGCTCGGTGATGTACGCGTTTCCTCCTACTTGTTCAAGCTTGCCTTTTTCTTTGAGTCTTGCGCCAGCAGACAGAATGTCTATGGGTTCTGACCTTGAAAATAGGTCTAGCATTGCTTCGTACATGATGCGATGGCCTGTTTTGTAAAAGTCCCGGGGTTCCAAAAAGTCGGCAACCTTCACAATCGCGTCTTTGTCTAACATTAAGCTTCCGAGAAGCGACATTTCAGCTTCCAGGTTTTGTGGAGGGAGCTTGCCTCCCATAATGAGTTTTTCTGCAGTAATGCCGTTTGCCATAGCAAAGTCTATCATACTCGCACCCAAGATTGTTGGCAAGACGATTTTGTACCCAGGTTTTACCCAGCTTTTTTGAGCTTTGGGCCTGACGGCGTGTCTTCTATGAGCCACCCTTTTGCCAAGAGTTTTTTTCTCAACTCATCTGCTTTGTTCCAGAGTTTTTGTTCGCGGTACTGCTCGCGTTGTTCAACAAGATTTTTGATTTCATTTGGGACTGCCGAGATTTTTTGTTTGACGAAGATGAATCCAAAGATTTTATCCATCTCATGGAGAAACTCAAGAATTTGTTTTGCATCTTCCTTGTCCAGAGCACTTTTCACGAGAAGGGAATTAACCTTTCGGACAAGATCAAAAACTACCGCAATCGCCTTGGGCGTATTGAAATCGTCTTCCAGAGCTTTGAGAAATTTATTTCGGATTTGCCCGATCATTCGATCGGGCACCCGGTCGGATGACCGGGTGGATTTCGGATTTCGGATTTTATCTACAAACTCATCTATTCTTTCCAATTCTCGTTCTGTTTGCTTAATAAGTTTCTCAGAATAATCAATCGGGGAACGGTAGTGAGTTTTAAGAAATAGCAGGCGGAGAACACGAGGGGGGTGGTTCTTGAGGAAATCTTGTATCGTGATGAAGTTTCCCAGGGACTTTGACATTTTTTCTCCGCTTATGGTAAGGAACCCAGAATGCATCCAGAACCGCGCCAAGGGTTTCTTACCCAGCCTCGACTCGCCGTCGAGGCGAGGCGGGCCAGATATTGCTTCCATTTGGGCAATTTCTGCTTCGTGATGGGGGAACATTAAGTCTCTGCCTCCTCCGTGAATGTCATATTGCGGTCCAAAGTATTTCTCGGTTATGGCAGTGTCTTCAATATGCCACCCTGGCCGCCCCGGTCCCCAGGGACTAGGCCAAGCTTTTGCTTCAAACTTCCAGAGCGCAAAATCACCCTTGTTGCGTTTTGCCACTGACTCATCAATCCGAGAAACGCCGTCTTCTGCCTGCTGCACCGTTCTTCTGGATAGCTTTCCATACTCTTTGAATTTTTTGACATTATAATAGATGCCATCGTTTTTAATCTCGTAGGCATAGCCCTTTTTCAAAAGCCGTTGTATCTGGCCAATGATTTCTTTGATATGTTCCGTGGCTCTCGCGTATTTCGTGACGCTTGAAATTCCCAAAGATTTCATATCTTTGAAATATTCCTTTTCAAACGTTCTTGATACTTCTTTCCATGATGTGCCGAGTTCCCGGGCTCTCTTGATGATTTTATCGTCAACATCCGTAACGTTCTGGAGGTAAAACACGTCAAGCCCTTTGGAGCGCAGATACTTTGCAAAAGCGTCAAACACAAGGTACGTTCTTGCGTGCCCCAAGTGCGCAAAATCATAGGGAGTAATCCCGCAAACAAAAAGCTTCAGCTTTTTGTCCCGAGCGTAGTCGAGGGACTTCACTATTTCTTTTTTTCTCGTTAGAGTGTTATAGAGTTTCAGCATGCTTTCATTGTAGCAAAATTAATGAATTTGTGATATATTTCCTTTGCAATGGCGAATCTCGTTCTCTATAGAAAATATCGGCCGCAGACGTTTGGAGAGGTTATTGGCCAAGAACACGTGGTGCAGACGCTGAAGAACGCAGTAAGTATGGGCTTAATTTCTCATGCGTATCTGTTCGCAGGGCCCAGAGGTTCAGGAAAAACGAGCATTGCGCGTCTTCTGGCAAAAGCAGTAAATTGTAAAAACCCTAAAAATGGCGAGCCATGCAATACTTGTACTGCTTGCCAAGAGATAAACGCAGGGCGAGCTATTGACCTTGTTGAGATTGACGCTGCTTCCAACAGAGGAATTGATGAAATACGAGAGCTCAAAGAGGGGATTGCGTTTTCTCCAGTTTCTGCCAAGTACAAGGTGTTTATTGTTGACGAGTCTCACCAGCTTACCAAGGAA
Organism: Parcubacteria group bacterium Greene0416_39; assembly: GCA_007375675.1. Taxonomy (GTDB): domain Bacteria; phylum Patescibacteriota; class Minisyncoccia; order Minisyncoccales; family UBA10102; genus VMEU01. The sequence continues at coordinate 20,242 of VMEU01000008.1, forward strand.
GCAGCAAATGCGCTCTTGAAAACTTTAGAAGAACCCCCTAGCCACGCGATATTTATTTTGGCAACCACCGAGGCGCACAAAATGATTCCAACCATTGCCTCAAGGTGCCAGCGCTTTGACTTTAGGAGGTTGAGCGTCAAGCAGATTGTGGAACGCCTTGAGCTTCTCATACAGAAAGAAGGAGCAAAAGTAGAGTCTGAAGCCCTCACTTTAATCGCCCTTCACTCATCAGGTTCTTTGCGTGACGCAGAAGGGATTTTAGAGAAGGTATTGACCTATGCTAAGACTTCAGGTAAAGAGATTGAGATTGAGGGAGTCTTTGTCAGAGAGCTTCTCGGAATTGTAGATATTCAGGTTGTAGCAAGCATGGCAGACCTGATACTTCTCAAGAAAGCCGCGGAAGCCCTTGCATTTCTCAACAAGAACCTTCAGGAAGGTGTGGACCCTTACGAGTTTGCAAAGAATTTTCTTGAGTATGTAAGAGAAGCTTTGTTTTTAAAGATCAGTCCTTCTCTAGAAACAGAGTTTGTGGAGGGGCTTAGCCAAGAACAGAAAGAGAAGTTGCAAAAGCAGGCATTGGAGTTTGACGCGATTGTTCTTCAAAAAACCATTGAAAGTTTCATGGAAGCAGAAAACCAGATGAAGTATGCCAGCATTGTCCAACTTCCTTTGGAACTTGCGATTATAGACAGTTGCATGGGATAGTATCTCTTGACAGGCATATACACCACGGTGTATACTTACTGTATGGAACGAACTCAGATATATTTTCCCAAAACTCAAATAAAGAAGTTAAAGGAGCTGGCCTACAAAAAGAAGACCACCGTTTCCGAATTGGTGCGAGATGCGATTGATGTTCAGTATGCCCCACAGATAAAGGCCGCGCCGAGAAAAAAAGAAGAAACCCTTGTTCAGCTTGCGGAGCGTATTCGAAAAATGGGATTTAAGGGTCCACGCGACTTGGCAGCAAATCTCGATGATTATCTCTATGGAGGAAAGAAATAACCAGTTATTTGTTGATTCCAACTACTTCATAGCCCTTTTCAACGAGCGTGATACGCTCGCACAAAAGGCACGGTCAATCAGTGAAGAGTTGGACATACGTCCCACTACTCTTGTTATCTCAAGTCTCGTTTTTCTTGAAATCGTGACCATTACCTCTATGAGGGCTGGCCGAAAAATCGCCAAAGAGGCTGGGGCATCATTGCTTTCAAGGCAAGACATCCGCGTCATTCACGTTGATGAGGCCATTCAGAATGAGGCCTGGAATATATTCCAAGAAACTGAAGAAAAAAATATCAGCTTTGTTGACTGCAGTATTATTGCAGCCATGAAGGCAGAAGATATTTCAACATTGCTTACCTTTGACAGAGCCGACTTTACAGCGTTGCAAAAACAGTATCGATTCTCTTTGTATAAAATATAAAGATCGGGCGTAAATATTGCGGGATCGTCTAATGGTAGGACAGAGGCCTTTGAAGCCTTCAATCGGGGTCCGAATCCCTGTCCCGCAGCTAGTAATCAAACTCGGAATGCGAAGGGTTCAGAGAGTTCACGAGCCGCTCGCCCTGAGGAAGTTGATTGATAAGTTCCATATCCTCTTTGCTCAACGCCCAGTTGAGCGTTTTGAAGTTATCCTCAATCTGGTTTGGGTATGGTATTCTCCACATACATATGTCCCCTCTGGTAAGGTACGAGATATGGCACAAACCTTACCAAGAGACGCAGCAGAGGAACGGCTGCGCTGGATCCAGC
>VMEU01000001.1 GCA_007375675.1 Parcubacteria group bacterium Greene0416_39
GTGGTACAATACGGAGTGTCCTCACTTGGGCATCAAAGGCCTCACTCCCCAAGAGAAATTAGAGTCCCTTCAGGGGACAAATGTTCGTGTATGATTCATAGTGGTAATGTGCAAAAACATATGACGGTTTCCTCTTACCCCTTAGGAAAGGATAATTCTGCGCTCGTGGGCTTTTGTAGTTTCAAAAGAAATAGAGGTCGTGCCTTTTGGAAGGATGTTTTTGATTTTGTCTGCCCACTCAACCAAGATAATATTTTGAGGGTTGCCAATAATTTTCTCCCACCCAAGCGCCAAAAGCTCTTTTGAGTTTTGCAGACGATAACAATCTATATGATAGAAATATTGAAACCTCGGATTTCGCCCAGTCATCCGACTGGGCGCCCTGTCGAATGACAGGGCGAATTTCCTCATAATGAGGAATGTTGGGCTTAAGACTTTTTCTTTGACTCCAAGCCCTTTTGCAAATCCCTGCGCAAAACTCGTTTTCCCTGCTCCAAGCTCTCCTTGGAGGCCTATGACAAGAGCGCCTTTCTTTTGAGAAGGTTTTGAAAGAATTTGTTTTGCAAAATCCCTTGCAAAATCTTTTGTTTCTTTTGGAGAGTGGGAAATAAAGGAAGTTTTCATTGACTTTCAGGTTGTGGGGGGTTATGGTGCAGGTATGGAACTTATTGGGAAACCTCAAGATATTGCGATTGCATTGGGCATGGAAGCTTCTGATCCAAAAACTCGGGTTTTTGTGGTAACGGTGCAGAACTTAGCTCCTCTCATCTCCCGAATGTCTTATGAGAAGAGCGACAAAGACATCAAACTCTATTTTACCCTCAAATCTGTTTCCCGCAATGAGGGCCTGGAACTTCTCCAGGCAGAACGTAGTCCCGAAACCCTGCTTTTAGAACGAGTCTTAGCAAAAACGGAGCGCAGCCAAGATAAGAAGTTGTACATGTCAGCTCTTACAATACAAGACTTTGAGCAGACTGGCGCCAACTCCAGAATGCTCCCCAACGCTATACAAAGGATACGAGCGCTTTCTGAACCGGGGTTTTCCTACGGAGTAACTTTTGAAGAAGCGGGTGCGAAGAAAGGGCTTCTCTGGACCCAGAATCCAAACCTTATTGAAGAATATAAGCAAACGCACCGAGGGATTCAAAAAGGGAACTGGATATTGTGGAACGTATAACAAGAAAAATCACAGGGGAAGTTGTGCTTTCGGAGAATCTGCCCAAGGTAGAAAACATTGGCGACTTCAAAAAGCTCCTCTTGAAAGAAACGTTTCAAGACGCGTCAACACTCCTGGGTTTCTTGCTCAATTCTGCAATTCTTTTTGACACGTCAGATGTCCACCTGGAACCTTTAGAGCAAGGAACAAACATTCGCTTTCGTCTGGATGGCGTGCTCCAAGATGGGGGAACCCTTCCAAGAGAAGTGTTTTCACTCCTGCTTTCGCGCATCAAACTCGCTTCTGGAATCAGACTTAACGTGGAAGACAGGCCTCAAGACGGAAGATTCTCGATTCTTGCTAAAGACGAGGCTCCCATTGAGGTGAGAACATCCACCCTGCCCTCACAATATGGAGAGTCCTTGGTGCTCCGTATTCTCAACCCAAAGAATCTTTTGAGCCTCAAGGATCTCGGTCTTCGAAAAGACCTTCTTTCACTATTTGAAAAAGAGCTCCAAAAGCCCAACGGCATGATCACCGTAACAGGCCCCACAGGCTCTGGAAAAACCACCACCCTCTACGCTTTTCTTAAAGAGGTAGCGTCAGAAGAAGAAAAAACCATCACCATTGAAGATCCAATTGAATACCATTTGGAAGGAATATCTCAGACGCAGGTGAACCCAGCAAAGGGATATGATTTTGCTTCAGGGCTGAGAGCAATTGTGCGCCAGGATCCTGATGTGATTCTTGTTGGAGAGATTCGCGACGGAGAAACCGCGGAGATCGCGCTCCAAGCGGCGCTAACCGGACACCTTGTGTTTTCTACTCTGCATACGAATGACGCCGCAGGCACTGTTCCGCGGCTTGTAGCTTTGGGGGCCAAGATCTCGCCAATTGCTTCAGCTCTCACTCTTATTGTTGCTCAGCGCTTAGTGCGAAAGGTATGCAAAAAGTGCGCTTTTCGTGTAAAGCCGACGGCAGAAGAATTCAAGAAAATTGAGCAGGGTCTTGGTGTATTGAAAACACGGCTTAAGCTTACCGTCGGGGCATTACTGAAGATTTCCAAAACAAAAGGCTGTAACGATTGCAATTCTACTGGATTCAAAGGAAGGGTTGGCATCTTTGAGGCGTTGGTTGTATCAGATGACACAGAAGAGTTTATCCTGCGCTCTCCGTCAGTTTCCGCGCTAAAAGAATTTGCAATCAAAAAGGGCATGACCACAATGTACCAAGACGGCTTGATCAAGGTAACGGAAGGGATTACAACGTTAGAAGAACTCGCAAGAGTAACGAGTGAGTAGGCAAAACCCTTAGGTTGGGGACCAATTTGGTTGCGTGGAACACAAATTGAAAATTATTTCAGAGTATAGCTCAGCATGACCCGTGCTACCTACTGAGAATAAAATCCCAGGTCCCCAACCTAAGGGCTCAAGCTAACTGTTTCAAGCTTCTACTATACTATACAATAAAATGTTTGTCAAGACACCAGCCACAACTAAAATTGAGGATGAAACGCTAGACACCCAGCTCCGCCCCAAAACCTGGGATGAATACATTGGCCAGGATAAGGTGAAACAAAAACTTAACATCATTATTGAGGCCGCAAAGAAACGCGGAGAGCCTGTTGAGCATCTCCTGTTCTACGGAAACTCAGGCCTGGGGAAGACAACCTTAGCTCACGTGATCTCTCGCGTGATGGGCAAAGGCATTAAAACTTGTTCTGGCCCCACGCTGGAAAAAACAGGGGATTTAGCCTCCATTCTCACAAACCTTCAAGACGGCGAGGTGTTGTTTGTAGACGAGTGCCACAGAATTCAGCGGCTCGTCGCAGAAATGCTCTATTCGGCTCTTGAGGATTTCAAGCTGCACCTGATCTTGGGCAAAGGACCCATGGCAAGAACCATGGAACTTGCAGTGCCTCGCTTTACGTTTATTGGCGCAACAACGCGCCTCAGCCTTTTGCCAGGCCCGTTGCGAAACAGATTTGGAGGCATTTTCCAGTTGGACTTTTACACTTCCGAGGACTTGGAAAAAATTATCAGGCGGTCTGCAAACATTTTGAAGGTTGCAATAGACCAAGACGCAGTAAGGCTTCTCGCTACACGATCTCGCTTTACTCCAAGAATCGCAAACAGACTTTTAAAAAGAGTGCGCGACTTTGCAACTGTTGAAGGAAGTGAACTCATCACTAAGGAAATGGCTACTAAGGGATTGGAACTTTTGGAGGTAGACGAGTCTGGCTTGGAACCAGAAGACAGAAAGATTCTCCGTTGTATTATAGAAAGGTTTGGTGGCGGGCCCGTGGGGATTAAGGCGTTAGCTTCGTCGGCTGCAGAGGAACCAGAGACCATTTTAGACATCTATGAACCCTACCTCATGCAGCTCGGATTTATTGAGAGAACTCCCCAGGGAAGGGTTGCCACCTCCCTTGCCTACAAACATCTTGGCATTGCCATGCCCCAGCGTGACCTCTTGTAGAAGTATAGGAGTTATGGTAGATTAAGAGTATGACAGCCACGAACGCCACCGTTCTCAAAACGGTAAATGAAATTGAAAAGAATCTCCAAGACCTCAAGGTAAGGTTATTTTTCAGTTCCCCCAGCGAGCAACGAAAGTTTGGCGTCTATAAAGAAGGGACTATCTTAAGAGTCTTGAAGCAGACGAGAAGACAACTTTGGAATGAAAAGTACTCCAAAGCTCTTTAGCGTTTTTCTCGATACCTCAGTCTTGCTCTCAGGATTAAACTCGCAGTTTGGCGCATCGGGGATTATCCTCTCGCTTTTTAAGTTGGGAAAAATAAAAAGTTGTATCTCCCCGGAAGTCTTGGAAGAAACAGATAGGGTTATCCAAACAAAATTACCTCTTCTTGTAAATCCGTTTCTTAGTTTCTTAATGAGCAAACCAATGATTACTGCGAGGGTAACCCAAAAAGAAATGCAATCTGCCTATAAAATTCTGCAGACCGAAGATTCTCCTATCCTTGCAGGCTTCCTGAAGTCAAGGGCACATTACCTGCTCACTTTAGACAAGAAATTTCAAAAGCTTACGCGAGAAAGAATTGAGGGCCAAGTCATTACCCCAGGAGAATTTCTGGAGCTGTATCGAAGTTGAGGTACTCCGAAATTCATCTATCGTATATTTCTTGCTAAATTCGATTTAGTTATCCACATACAAATGAAAATCCCCGCGGAGCGTATCACGCGGGGATTTTCCCCAAGGACTTAAGTATCCAGGGGATTTAGAGTTGCTTGCGGACGCCAGCAAACGCGCAGCCGCGATTCCAACTGGTTTCGAACCCGTAGAGGTACAGGCCCCGGTGGCCAGCTTCCTCGCGCAACACGAGGACGTAGAGACTGCCGCCCTTGCCCCGCACAGGTTCGTGAAGGAATATAATCGGGCGCTTCCGCTGTTCCTCGGGATGCTTGATCCCGAAATACAAAGCATGCTCGTACGTGGGGCGCTCCAGCCCTCGCCGAAGCAACTCTTCCAGGATTTGGTTATTACTCGGGTCGTGATCAAACTCCAGGAGTTCAATCGTGCGATCCAACGGGGCATGTTCCTTGATGGGAAAACGCCCGTCTGTGATCCAGTCATCGAACCACTCCTTTCCCTGCTTCACGAGCTCGGAGGTCTTGAGCGAACCTTCGAGGGTAATGGGAAAGGTACCTATGACAGTAGTGCCCGCCATAACAATCTCCTTCCGTAGTAAGATCTACCGCGTTCAAGATATATATGGCATAACTACGCAGAAAAGTCAAGGGCTTTCGTAGAACTCCGGGATGGATTACAATATCTGTATGTCGGGACATTCTCATTCTAAAAAAATCAAACACGAGAAAGACGCTACTGACGCGCAGCGCAGCAAGATGTTTTCAAAGCTCGCTAAGGAAATCACGCTTGCCTCGAGAGATGGAACTGACCCTGCTATAAACTCAAGGTTGAGGGTGGCAATGGAACGAGCGCGCTCTTTTAATATGCCAAAAGACAACGTGGAACGAGCGGTAAAGCGCGCAACCGGCGAAGGCGGCCAGAACGCGCAGTTGCAAGAAATGCTTTTAGAGGCCTACGGCCCTGGTGGCGTTGCAATACTCATTTCCGTAATCACAGACAACAAAAACAGAACGCTCAGTGAAATAAAACAGACCCTCGCAAGCCACCAAGGGAAACCTGTTGAAGGAGGAGCGGTGCGATGGATGTTTGAACAAAAAGGCGTGCTCACAATCCCCCAATCTTCCCCGAAAGAAGAGCTGGAACTCCTCGCCATAGAAGCAGGCGCGCAAGATCTTTTCTGGAACGAAGACGGTTCTCTTGATGTCTATACGGCCCCCGCGGATCTTGAAACAGTCAAGAAGGCGTTGGAAGAAAAGGGCAGAGTGTCAGAATCTGCAACTCTTGATTGGATGCCAAAAGAACCACTCAAAGCCGCAGAAAAAGTAAGCAGCGCCAACCAAAAACTTTTTGATGCTCTCAATGAACAAGAAGACGTGCAGGACGTGTACTCTAACCTCGCTTCATGATTATCTTAGGACTAGATCCTGGGACTGCCTCTACGGGATATGGGGTCGTAGAGAAAATCCGAAATCCGAAATCCGAAATCCGAAACGGACTACGGTGTCTTGAGTATGGCTGCCTTGAAACTCCAAAACACAAAACAGCTGGGGAGCGCTTCGTATTGCTAGAGAAAGCTCTCTTGAGAGTGCTCGAGGAGCACAAACCAGATGTGGCGGCGGTAGAACGGCTCTTCTTTTTCAAAAATCTTAAAACCGTAATGCCGGTGAGCGAAGCTAGGGGCGTACTTCTGTTAGCGCTTGCAAGAAAAAAGATTCCGACGATAGAACTTTCTCCGCTCCAAGTAAAAATGGCGATTACGGGATACGGCAGGGCAGACAAGAAACAAATACAGGGAATGGTAAAAGAAATCCTTGGGCTAAAAGAAATTCCAAAGCCAGACGACGCAGCCGACGCTCTTGCTCTTGCCATTGCCTCCAGCGCCAGGGATGCTTAAATAGGTTAAGCAATTGCCACGAATCTTCTCTTTCCTGCCTGAAGAACCATTCCTTTCGCGGGGGTGATCAATGCTTGAGGATCTCGCTGCACTACTCCATTAATTTTCACGCCGCCTTGCGCCACCAACCTTCGCGCTTCTGATTTTGAAGACGCAAATTTTGTTTTCACAATCAAATCGACAAGGAAAAGCTCTCTCTCTCCCAAAGAAATTTCTGCCATGTTTGTTGGCTGCTTTTTTTTGGAAAACACTGTTTCAAACTCTGCTGCTGCAAGTTTTGCCATGGATCTGGCATGCTCATGATTTTGCCGAACATGTCTTGAGCGGTATCATCAAGCCAAACACAGTTGCCCGTGGTCTTGCTCATCTGCTTTCCGTCGGTTCCCATGATCATGGGGTACGTGAGGACATACTTTTCTCTGTTTTTCATTTTTCTCTGAAGCTCCCGTCCAATGAGCATGTTAAACTCTTGGTCGGTTCCGCCAATCTCCAGGTCAACGTCCATCACAACCGAATCGTATCCCTGGAGCAATGGGTACATGGTTTCGTGGTACCAGACCGTATCTCCCTGGCCAATTCTCCGTTGAAACATTTCTCGCTTGAACAGTTGAACTGCTGAGATATTGCTTGCAATTTTAATAAGCTCTCTAAGTGTGAGTTTGGTGAGCCAATCTCCATTGCGTTTAATCTGCACCTTTGTAAAGTCAACAAGCGGGGCTGCCTGGCGCTTCCAGTTTTTGATGTTTTCTTCAATCTCTTCTTCTCCAACAAACTTCCTGGCGCTGCTCCGCTGGCTTGGGTCTCCCACGAGTACTGTCCCGGTACCAAACAGAAAAATGACTTCGTGCCCAAAATTTGCAAACTCCATAAGTTTTCTAAGGCCTATGCTGTGGCCCAAATGCAGCCTTGATCCTGTTGGATCAAACCCTTGGTAGAGACGAATTTTCTTTTTTGTGAGAAGTTTCGCCAGCCCTTCTTTTGCTGGAAGAACCTTGTCTACCCTTCTGGTCAGCAGTTCCTTAATAGAATCTTCTTTCATATAAAAATCGTAGCAAGTTTTGGTCGGTTTGTAAAATTTTTAAAACGTGGTACGTTCAACACCATGCGCGCCTCTCATTGGAAATTTTTTCTCAAAGGAATCTTTGGTTTTGCTGCTGGGCTTTTTCTTCTCACCCTCTTTCTTTTTGCGTACTATGCTAAAGACCTCCCAAGGCCAGAGCGGTTCACCGAGCTTTCTTTGGTTCAGCCCACGAGAATCTATGACAGAACCGGAACCGTTCTCTTATACGAAGTTTACAAAGAAGAACGAAGGGAATTTGTGTCTCTTAATGAGGTTCCAGACTCTCTGAAAAACGCCATTATTGCTACCGAAGACGCGAATTTCTCCAAGCATTTTGGGATTGACGCGAGAGCTATTGGCAGGGCTCTCTTGGTGAATCTCAAGTTGCGCGCACCTGCCCAAGGGGCTTCCACCATTTCCCAGCAGCTCATCCGCTCTACGTTTCTCACAAGGAAAAAGACGCTGGAACGAAAAGTGCAGGAACTCATCTTAACTCTGGAGATTGAGCGCCGCTACTCAAAAGACGAAATTTTAGGGTTCTACCTTAACCAGATTCCTCTTGGAGCAAATGCCTATGGAGTAGGGGCAGGAGCAGCCACGTATTTTGGCAAAAAAGTTGGCGATCTCACGCACGAGGAAGCCGCAACCTTAGCTGCGATGATAAAAGCTCCCAGCTACTATTCTCCTTACGGGACACACCTGGAGCAACTGCTTGCAAGAAAAAACTACGTACTCTCCCGCATGGGAAAAGAAGGGTATCTTACAAAAGAAGAAGTGGAAGCATCAAGCAAGAAAAAGGTGGTGTTTGCGCAGCCCTCTCTGGGGCTGAAGGCTCCTCACTTTGTGCTCTGGGTGCTAGACCAGCTTGTACAAACCTATGGAGAAGATTTTGTGAGAGAAAACGGGCTAAGGGTAACAACCTCGCTTGATTGGGACTTGCAGGAAACAGCAGAAAGAATTGTGCGTGATATTGCAAAACGCAATGAGGCGTTGCACGCGTACAATGCAGCTTTAGTTGCCATTGATCCTATGTCGGGAGAAGTCAAGGCAATGGTGGGATCAAAAGATTGGTTCGCAGAGTCCTCTCCCAAGGGCTGCGCTCCTGGCATTGACTGTTTGTTTGACCCAAAGCTCAATGTTGCCACGGCGCTTCCCGGGCGACAGCCAGGGTCTTCTTTCAAGCCTTTTGCATATGCAGTGGCGTTCAATAAAGGATACGACGATACAGCAATGGTGGTAGACGAAGAAACAAACTTTGGAATATGGGGCGACAAAGAATACATCCCCAAAAACTATGACGAAAGGTTCCGGGGGCCAGTCACCTTAAGGCAAGCGCTGAGCCAATCTTTAAACATCCCTTCTATTAAGGTTTTGCTGGAGCTCGCGGGCATCAACGATAGCGTTGCCTTGGCGCGAGATTTTGGCCTTACAACCTTGAGCTCTGACACGTCCTTATACGGGCCATCTTTGGTTTTGGGCGGAGGAGAAGTGCGCCTTTTGGATTTAGTTTCCGCATACGGCATATTTGCCGCAGAGGGGAATAGAACCCCGTATTTGAGTATTATGAAGGTAGCTGACTCAAAGGGAAGAATTTTACAACAAAACAAAAACGTTCCCTTGAGAGTTCTGGCCTCTCGGGTGGCAAAGCTTATCACAAACATCCTTTCAGATAATGAAGCGCGCGCCCCTATATTTGGCGCAAACTCTCTTCTCTACTTTCCCGAGGTTCCAGTTGCTGCAAAAACAGGCACGACCCAGGAGTTTCGCGACGGATGGGTTGTGGGGTATACGCCAAACATTGTTGCAGGGGTTTGGGTTGGAAATAATGACAACTCACCCATGGACAAAGAACCTGGCATAGTTATAGCAGGCCCCATATGGCATGAGTTTATGCAAAAAGTTCTCACGCCTTGATGGGCATGGCAACGTAGAGAAATCCTTCTTTTGCTTTGGGCTGCACAAGAACAGGGCTTTCTTGGCTTGTGAGCCCGAGTTCAATTGTATCGTCATTGATGCGCAAAATTCCGTCTAAAAGGAACCTCCAGTTAAAGGAAGCCTCCTGCTGCGCTCCTTCTACTTTTGCTTTCATGCGCGAGGCGTGTTCTCCTGTGTCAAGGTTTTTTGCAGAGAACGAAACACTCTGTTCTTTTGGGTCAAACACCATCCTCACTTCATTTGTTTTCCCCGCGAACATAGACGAGGCCTTCAGTTGGTTCACAAGCTCCGCTTTCTCAAGAAACACCGTGGTCTCACACTTCACGGGAATCACGTCTTGGTAACGAGGGTATTCTCCTTCAATAACCCGGGAAATGAGCTGGATTTGGGGAAGCTCGGGCCTCTCTTTGTTTTCATAGTCAAACGCGACAAGCGTTGCAGATAGAGAGACGCGCAGCGATCCCGCAAATTCTCCAAAAATACCCACGAGCTCTCGGCAGGTTTTTGCGGGAAGAATGAGGGTGGCGTCTAAGGAATTTTCTTCAAGGTACAGGGTTTTTTCTCCCAAGCGGAAGCTGTCTGTCGCAACGAGTTTGAGCATATTTTTTTGGAACAGAAAGAGAACTCCTGAAATTTCAGGCCTCGCCTGTGTTTGCCCCGTAAATCCTATAACAGAAGCAAGGCCCTTGCATAGCGTCTGCGCTTCTACTTTAAAAAACGGCTCGTCCCCTTTAAGGTTTGGGATTATGGGGAAATCCTCTGGGTTTAACCCTTTAAGAACCGTGGTAAACTCCTTGCCAAAGACTTTGAGATTGTAGTTTTCTGTTGCGAGGGTAAGTTGGGTTTCTTTCACGTGTGAAAGATATTGAGAAAAGGATTGTGACGGGATAACCGCGCGCCCCTCTTCTTCATTTTTTGATAAAATACGGAAGCGAAGGCCTACCTCAAGGTCTGTTGCTTCAATTTGCAGAAAATTTTTCTCAGCAGAGATAAGAAGGGAATTAAGAATGGGCAGGGAAATGGATTTTGTACAAATTCGCTCCCCAGTAGACAAAGCTTCTTTTAAGTTTTCTTTTAGAATAAGTGATTTCATCTTATTAGAAATTAACTTTTATTATTAGTAAGAGTATATATTATTACTTACTATACTTATGGGTGGGGATAAAAAAGAATTGTGTTAAAGTCCGCTTTATAAAACGTGTGGAGTTTTTGTGGAGAAAGCCACTGGGGAAACCGTGGTCCTTTTTCGCCTAGTTTTTGTGCACAGGTTATACACTATATATTCTCTGCCGTATAAGGTTGATTTCCTCAACCAAACTTTCTGACGCCTGGAGCTCTTTCTCAATTTTTGAACACGCATAAATAGCGGTGGTGTGGTCTTTTCCTCCAAATCTTTTCCCAATAAACGGGTACGAACTTCTCAACTCCCCTCGTAACAGGTACATTGCAACTTGTCTGGGCCTTACCACCTCCTGTTTTCTTGAGGCGGCAATCATCTCTTTTTCCTTGAGGTCATAAAACTCGCTTACTGCCTGGATGATTCTTTTTGGGGTCACAAACTTGCTCGGGGCCTGGATAACATTTTTTAACAGCCCTTTTGCTTCTTGCAGGGTTGGAGCTCTTGAGTTTAGTTGAAAAAACGCGATCAGGCGAGTGATAGCCCCTTCGAGTTCCCTAATATTCCGCTGGATGTTTGAGGCAATGTAGCTTGCAATTTCGTCTGGCACCTCAACGTTTCTTTCCTGCGCCTTGCTTTTTACAATGGCCATGCGTGTCTCAAAATCCGGGCTTGAGATGTCGGCCAGCATCCCGCCCTCAAAGCGAGAGCGCAAGCGTTCCTCTAGAGCCGCGATTGCCTTTGGAGGCCTGTCAGAAGAAAAAATGATCTGTTTGCCTCTTTCGTACAGAGTGTTGAACGTATGAAAGAGCTCTTCTTGGGTTTTGTCTTTCCCGGTAAGAAATTGGACGTCATCAAGAATGAGGATATCTAACTCTCTCCAAGAAGATCGGAAGGTGTCTATGGTTCTGTTGCGGATAGACGTAACCACGCCAGAGGTAAAGCGCTCCGAAGACATGTACCGTATTTTTTTCTGGTTCAGGTCTTTGGCAACTTGGTTCCCCACTGCCTGCAGAAGGTGGGTTTTCCCAAGGCCTGTCCCCCCATAGATAAACAAGGGGTTGTATACAGAGCCCGGACTTTTTGCCACGGCCGTGGAAGCTGCGTGGGCAAGTTCGTTAAACGGCCCTACCACAAAGTTACTAAAACCATACCGGGAGTTCAGGTTGGTAGACTTATCCACTCGCAGTTCCTGGAATTCCAGTTGGGGTTCCTGGGGAAGGGTTGGAGTTCGGAGAGCCGCCTCTTTTTGTTTTACGCCCTGCCGTTCCACGGCGTACGACACCTCCTTGAGGTCTCCCTGTAAACTCCTAAGAATTTTAAATATGAGCTTATTGTACTTTTGCTCCAGCCATTCCTTGGAGAAGTTATTGGGCACGGAAACCAAAACCTGGCCCTCTTTTTGAGAAAAGATATACGTATTTTTCAGCCAGGTTGCAAAGTTGGCAGGAGATATTTGAAATTGGAGTTGAGCAAGGGTTGCTTGCCAGAGTTCTTCTTTAGTCATTTGGGCAGATTTTTTATATGAGCCATTATACCCTGGGCATTGGAAAGCGCAAAATAAGAGAGAAATTTCATGCCATGGGGATAACCTGTTGACAATCTGTGAACATTTTCTATAATACCTCCTATGAGTGTTACATACCAGCCAAAGAAAAGGAAGAGAAAGCGAACCCACGGCTTTCTTGCAAGATCCAAGTCTAAAAATGGGAGAAGAACAATCCAGCGCAGAAGGCAGAAAGGCCGCTGGAAACTTGGCGTCTAATGATAGACTTTGAGTCTGTGTTTAAAAAAGGGAGAGGAGTTGGAGAAGACGGCCTTTTTTTGAAGCTCGCGCGCACAACCTTGAGCATCAGCCGTTTCGGCATAGTTGTCAGCAAAAAGGTTTCAGCAAAAGCAGTGGAGCGGAACAGAAAGCGCAGGCTCTTAAAGGAAGCAATCCGCGGGTACGAGAAAGAACTCAAAAAGGGAGTAGACGTAGTGATTGTGGTACAACCAATGTTTGGAGCGCAAAACCTTGCAGAAACAAAGGCGATTGTTGAGAAACTATTCCGTAAAGCTTCGTTATTTGCATAGCATATGGGATTTATTTCAGACATTTTTCACATTTTAGATCAGCCGATCGTAAACGCATTAACGTTTCTCTATACATATCTGCCCGGGCAGGACTTTGGGGTTGCGGTCATTGTTTTGACATTGCTCTTGAGACTCATTCTCTACCCTCTTTCTGCAAAAGCATTTGAGAGCCAGAAAGCCCAAATGAGAATTCAAGACAAGGTCAAGGCCTTGCAGGAGCAATACAAGGGGCAGAGAGACGAGATGTCACGCAAACTCCTTGAGCTTTACCGGGCAGAGAAAATCAATCCATTCGCGGCAATTCTCCCCCTTCTCCCGCAGCTTCTGGTGCTTCTGTCTTTATATAGGGTGCTCAACGGAGGGTTTGGAGAGGGCCAACTTTCACTCATGGACCCGTCATTTTTTGGGATTGTGAACTTAAGCGAGAAATTTTGGCCTTTTGCAATTTTAGCCGGCCTTTCCCAGTTTATTCAGGGCAAGCAGACGTTGCCTCTCCAGCAAAAAGAGGGCTCAAAAGAGGGTACAGTACTGCACCCTCCAAAGGACATGTCCCAAAACATCCAGACCAAAATGACGTATGCGCTTCCTCTTGTCACTGTGGTGTTTGCGCTTCAGTTTTCTTCAGCCTTGAGTTTGTACTGGACCGTCTCAAACGTTTTCTCCATTGTTCAGCAGTGGCATCTCATGCGCAAATCCGAAGCACGAAATCCGAAGTCCGAAACACTATGATTACCAAAGAACAACTCCAAGAAATAGAAAAGCTTGCGAAAGAGTTTTTTGAGAAGCTTGGGGCAGAAATTCTTTCCCTAAAAATAACTCTCGGAGAAGACGAAAGCATTCTTGTTGCGGCCGAATGCAAAGAACCCCAGGTTTTGATAGGCGAGGGCGGTGAAACTCTTCTTGAGCTTCAGCATGTTTTGCGCCTCATGGCCCGAAAGAAAATTGAGGAGTCCTCGCAGCTGTACTTAGACATCAACGAGTACCAAAAAAGCAAGGAGAGTTACTTAAAGACCCTTGCAAATTCTGTTGCAGACGAAGTTGTATTGCTCAAAAAAGAAAAAGAGCTTCCCCCAATGCCCCCAAGAGACAGGCGCATTGTTCACGTGGTAATCCAAGAGCGAGGAGACGTGGTTTCAGAAAGCCGAGGCGAAGAGCCAGAGCGCAGAGTGGTTGTAAAACCTAAGGCGTCGGGATTTTTAGAACTGTGAGTTCTGGGTTAATAACCTGAAGGATTAAAAACGAGGCTAAGACAAGGAGAAGCCCGAGCAGGGCTTTTTGTATTCTGTCTTTTGCGTCGGAAATTGCAGTTGGGCTCCCCGCAGAACTCATCCACGTGATCCCGCCCCACACGAGCATGACAAACGCCGCAAGCCCGGAAATAATCACAATCGCAGAGTAGACCCACGTTGCAAGATTTTTGAGATCTTGTCCACACTTCACCCCATCTTTTTCTTCAGCTGGAGTGATTTTATCGCAGTTCAACTTGATTTTTCCGAACTCCGGGTAGTCTAAATTTAATGGGATTGCAGATACGGCGAGCGGGCTTAAGAATAGCACGAGGAGCACAATAAGAAACGTCTTTTTCATGGATTCACTATATCATTTTTTATGCAGGAGACAAAGCGAGTTAGGCGGGTTGCAGAGACAGCTTGCCTCGGCGCGCTTGTTTGGCAAACCCCTCTAAGGCGTTGAGGATGGCATCCACCTTTTTACACTCTTTCATGTGCGCTCGTACCACAAAGAAGGTGTTTATAGGGATCATATTAATAAAAGGGAAAAACTCGAGCATAAGAACAAAGATAAAACGCTTGTATAGCCATTTTCTCATAAACCCTAATTTCCCCATGAGCCAGACCCATATTAGTATGCCGAAAAAAAAATTGGTGATCATCCCTAGAAAGCCCAAGGTCACAAGGTCTCCAAAGTCCTTGAGGAGTGCCATACAGAGTATAAGAAGAGGGAACTTCGGACGGTTTGGAGACTTGGTTACTATTTGTTGAAACTCTTCTTCGGTGAGATCCTCGCCTGGACCGAGTTGCTGGGTGAGCATTTCGTTAACTTCTTGAAGTTGAGGGGAAGTTAGTTCTGGCATATTATTCTATTTCTTTTGGAAGGCCTCTTTTTGCTAGTATTTCTTCTGGTTTGGTGGTTATGATTTCGTGTTCAGTGGGTGAAGCGACAACTTTGATTGCAACGTGCTTTTGCCCTGCAAAAAAGATTCCTTCTCCTACCTCGGTTTCCAGGAGCAAGCTTTTTTCCTCATCGGTAAGATTAAACGCTTTTTTCACAATGTCTATGGTTGCCGGGCTTTGCTTTAAAAGAATTTTCAACGCAGAGTTTGTGATAATAGGCCTTCCATAGCTCGATTTCAAAAAGTCTCCCACGTCTTGGGTAATGGTGGTAACGCCAAGAAAGTACTTTCTTGCTCTTTTCACAACGCCGTACAAAAACGAAGCTCCGTCTTCAGACTGCATCATCCACCAGGCCTCGTCTACCACAAAAATGCGTTTTTTGAGTTCAGACCTCACCTTGTTCCATATGTATCTTGTGATGATATACATTGCCATTGGCCTCAAGCCCTCTTCCATATCCCGTATGCCAAAGACCACCAGTTTATTGTCTAACGCAATGTTTGTTGGCTGGTTAAAGAAGTTTGCATAGGTTCCTTTAGTGAACTTTCTTAGGCGCACCACAAGAGAATCTGCTCCCTCCATACCCTTGAGCACTTCTTCCAAGTCTTCCATTAACGGAGTTTTGTCTTGCCACATTGCGGGATCCGAATCTACGGTGATATCTTTTGCCGCATAGGTTTCTGAAATTGCCCGGTCCATAATTGCATCTTCTTCTGGGGTTAGGCCGCCGAGCATAAGGCGCATTAAACCCACAAGGTTAATAATGTTGGAGCGGAGCACGTCTTCTGGTTTCTCGTCTTCTCGAGGAGAAGCAAGATCAAAAGGGTTGATGTGGTTTTCAGAGCCCAGAGAAATGTTAAAGAAAGAGCCTCCTGCAGCTTCTGCCAAAGGTTTGTATTCGTTTTCGGGGTCAAGAATAATCACCTCAACGCCAGTCATCAGGTATCTCAAAACCTCCAGCTTAACAGCGTACGATTTACCCGAACCACTCGTGGCGAAAATTGCTTCATTGGCATTCTCCAAAGAGAATCGGTCAAAGAGAATGAGAGAGTTATTGTGTCGGTTGATGCCAAACAAGATTCCTTCATTTGAACTTAGGTCGAAAGACACGAATGGAAACGTGGAAGATAGGGGCTCGGTATTCATTGACGTGTGCACCTGCAAAAGGTCTTTGCCATAAGGCAGGCACGAGTTGAATCCTTCTTTTTGCTGGTACAAGGCGGGTTTAATATACATGAGCCTTGACTCAAAAATAGAGCGCAGCACCGTTTCAACGTCCCGTAGCTCCTTTTGGGTTTCTCCGTACACGGTAATGTACAAGCCAAAGCGGAACATGCGTTCCTGGGCTGTTTGGAGGCGGTCTCGTAAGGCCTCAAGGTCTTGGAAAGCGGTTTGAAGTTCAGGGTCGCGCACCAAACCCTTGTCTTCCTTTTCCATAATTTCAGATTGCACTTCCGTAACCCTCCTTCGTAGTTGCTTGAGCATGGTTCCCGTATCAATGGGGTGCACAAACATTGCAATGTCCATGGGCAGGTCAAGGTTAATGGCAGAAGCAAGCCACGCTGCGGTAAGGTACCTGGGGTAAGAAAAAATGAAAAAGGATTTTGCAAATCTTCCGTTAAGATCAATGTATTCTGAATCAACCTTCACGGAAGCAGGAGCAATAATGTCTTTTGACGTAGTTACCTCTGTGTCAAATATCTTGTCCTGGGCCTCCGCTTGTTTTTTCTTTAGAAAAGGGATCTTCATAATGATAATGCAAATTTACGAATGATATGCGAATGCCGCGAATAAAGAGTATTTGTACATTCGCATACATTTGTAGATTAGCATTATTTTAATACCTCTGGCGGTATCTCGGGATAATATCCAACCTCTGCTTCGGCCGGATGGTGCCAAGCCCACAGAAGCTCAATGAGCTCTTGGGTTTCCAAAGGTACAGCCTGGAGCCCGGCCCTTCTCAAACCCAAAGCAACAAACTCCATTCTCTGCCAGAGCTGGTTTTTCATGCGTTCAAATTGTTCGTCAGACAGTTTCCCGGTAAACTTTGGCTTTTGGAATTTGCTTTTCCCGGGCTCGGCAACCGTTTCCAAGAGCGAGAAAGGGACTATGGCAAAAAAGTTTTTTGCCATAATAGAGCCCCCTTTTCCTCCCTCTGGGCCAGAGATAAGCTGCTCCACGAATTCGCGATAACTCTTCGTCTGCTGCTTCAGAAGCTCTACCTTCTGTTGCTCCTCAAGGTTTTTTAGGTAGTCTAAATACCCGGTAATGTTTAAGCGCCGAGATTGAATAATGATTTGCAAAGGAAAGTCCAAGGAGTTTAAAAAGTTTTGGAACTGGGAGATAATGGCCTCCTGTTCTTCGCCAGACTTCAACGCAAAGTTTTGGGAAGAAACCATAAGCACCCCCCGAATGGCGCGGTCTTTGAGTACGAGCGTTCCTTCCCGCACCTCTTCTATTTCCAAAAATTGTTGAGTTGAAGCGTCTTTCATTAGTATAATGCAAATTTACAAATGATATGCGAATGCCTCAAATCAGGCATTAAAGGCATTCAAAATTCTTTTTGGAGCAATAAACTTCTGGCGAAAGTTTACAAGGATCCCCAATTTCTTTTTCAGAGCAGTCAAGTATCTTTGAACCTGGTAGTAATCTTCTTTAGTTAGAATCTGTTCTGTTTTTATCTCCAACACTATTTTATCATCAATTAAGAAATCTACTCTATTTCTTCCAATAGCTTCTCCCGCAAAAGACGGAGGGAGAATTTGCTCACGATCGTATTTTACAGCTGAAGTTTTTAGGTGTTTTTCAATACTATCTCCGTACTGTTTTTCGTTGCAAAATCGTCCAAGTTCGTTGTGTACAGTAAAAAGAATCCCAATAATTTGGTATGAAAGCTCGGGGTAAATTACCTTCTGTGCTGGGTCGTTTAGTTTATGTGGTCGCTCGTTTATTTGTACATTCGCGCTCATTTGTAGATTTGCATTATTGTATTCATTTTTTCCAAGTATATATCTTAGGAGAAGCGCTAAAGTGCAGAAAATCCATCAAAAGCGCGGGAAGCGATTTTGCTCCCACTTTCACAAACCCAAGCGCAAAGCCAAGCCCGCCCAGCAAAAGGGCGCCAACAATAAATATCGTAAAAGGAACCGTAAAGTACAAAAAGAACGCAACTGCTCCTGGCACACCCAAGTACACGAATTGTTTAAAAGTGAAAGGGCCAATTACTTTGGCTTCTCGTTCTATAAATTGTGGGATCTGGAATGGCATATGAAATATAATGCTAATTTACGAATGATATGCGAATGCCGCGAATACTCGTATTTGTACATTCGCAGTCATTTGTTGATTTGCATTATTCTATCGGTTCACGGTACGTATCCGGCCCAGATGGCTTCTCTTCTTTCCTCGGCCGTTCTCCTTCCTCACCAGACGGCTGGGGGGTAACGATTTTCGCGGATACCTCAATTTCCATCTTGTGGAGCTGCTCCAGCGCTGGCTTCACAGGATAGAACACCAGGCGGTTGATCTCGCGAGCAATCAACTCTGCCACATCCTTTTTAACTCCTAACGTTTCTATTTTTGCTGAGAATTCTTGAGGGAGTACCAAACCAATCAAAACTTGCCCGGTTAACTCCACAATTTCCCCGAGATGTTCCGTTGCCTCGTATTTTTGGCAGATTTCGTAGATATTGTCTCCTGTTTCTTGCGCCCAAAGAACATCCTTAAGCTCTTGGGGAAGCTTTTCGTAGAGTTTCCAGAATTGCTCTTTTTGATCTTTGTTTATCGTAGCCATTGACAATTTTTTGAATATATGCTATTATATTTACAGCTTGGAAGTGAAATATGGAGGTTAACATGTTCTACCTATTCGGACTCAAGTTCGGGACTCCACCCACCCCGCCGACCCCCGTACCTACCCCGACCCCGACCCCCACACCCACCCCAACCCCCACGCCGCCGGCGAACCCATATACCCAGGAGTTGGAGCTACTCGACGACGAGTTTCGAGATGTGTCTCAGCGGCTGACGCTTGCGCTCCGCTATCAGCGTCTCAAACGTATGGAGGATAGAGCAAAGAGCGTTGAGAAGGAAGCGGGCATCGCTCCAAAGGCGACCACCTAACTAAGCGGGGGGTTGCTAACCAGGGAGGTAGATCGACTCTTGTCGTGTCCGCCTCCCTTTCATTTTTGTAAAAGTTCCGTCACATTCTCTTAAGGTCTTGTTCTTCGTCTCTGTTGAGTGCCTCCCATCAATCCTTCGATCTGGTCCCATACTGCCTTTAAGCCGGCGTCTTTTTCTACCACAGTTTCTTTAAATGTTGTCAATTGATCTTCCGCCCCTTGGACTTCATTGCGCAAGGCGTTGATCTGTGCGCGAAAGGCGTTGATCTGTGCTTGAGGCATCCCTACTTGGCTTGTTGCAGCTTCAGTAAGTTTTCTTTGAGCTTCTCTCCTGCTTTGCATAAGTTTCGCTGCATTTTCTAAGATTGGTTTTTGAGCTTGGTTCTGTTCAATCAGTTTCTTTACGCGCTCGCTCGTTTCAAATACCTGAAAACTTGTAGTTACCTGACCATTAAAGTCTTTCATCTGGTTTCCTCCGGTAAAAGGTAGAGCCCTGCCAGCAGGGGTTGTTTGAAAAGCGCGAAATAACGCCTCGTTCTCCTTGAAAAATTTACGCGCCCCCTCCGGAGTACTTACTGCTTGATTGATCCCCCCAATACCATTGAAGATCTCATTTTCTATGTCCGCCTCAAAAGTATTATGTATAGCTTGGATGGAACCTAATGTTTGCTTCTGCAGCGCAAGTCTCATTGGGAGCGACCTCACCGATGCTGAACGCATTCTGGCAAAATCAGCTGGTTTTAGTTCTGCTCCGTGTACCATAGCAGCTGCGGTATCATTCTTAAACTTCTCTAATTCCTCTGTCGTTAGTAGGTCTCCAGGCTCTTTTTTGAGCTTAAGCCGCGCCTCAATTGTAATGTCTTCTTCCTTAACCTTGTCTTGCAGCTCTTTTCGTACATCCTCAATCTTTTTTTTCATTTTTTCTTGACCCTCCAAGGTTGGCTCAAAGCTTATCTTGAGCCCGCTGGATATACGCGCTGGGTTGTAGTCCATCCAGGTTCCCACTTCTCTTCTATAACGAGCGTCTCCCCCCAGTTTTTCTGCATCTTCTTGTGCTTGTTGTTCTGCTCCAGGTTCGTATTTAATTGTGTCATTTTTAATCATTCTAGCCCAAAGCTTTGCTCGCTCTCCTATATCGCCCTTGCTTTTAAGATACTCAGCTTGCTGCAAACTACTCATTTCGTCAAATTCTTTTGGTATTGAGTACTCGCGAGTTCGCGCAGCAACTTTCAACAGCTCTCCTCCCCAAACGCGGGATGGCGCTCGCATAGCCCATCCGAGCGGCCTTGTTGCTACTCCCAGCGGGCCCGGAAGCCCAGCAAGTTTTTTGTCAGCATCCTCGCCAAAACCTAAAACCCTTTGTGTCCCAAGCGCAAGCTTTTCTCGTACGTTTCTTCCTATTCCAGTGTTTGCTAATCGGCCAGGCATGCTCCTCCCCAACTTATTTGCTCCCTGTATTATGCCTTGTGCGCCAGCTGGAGCCATGGCCATGCTCATTGTTATTCCGGTAAAGAGCAGGAAAAGCGTAGTGAATGGAGCAAGAAAATTGCTCAGCGCCCCTATCGTAGGACCAGTTGGAACTTTGCCACTCTCTAGTGTAAGGCTTGCAAGATACAGGAAGAACGACAATGGGATTCCGAAGAGAGACCACTGAATAAGTTGTTTCCACCAGTCAGTGAAAAATCTTCTCGTGGCAGGAAGGATATAGGCGGCAAACGCCAAAGGAGAAACAATTGCAAGCGTCCACAAAACAATGGTTCTTAGCCCAAATGCGATCATCACGCCTGCAAAGATGAAAGAGGAAATAAAATAGTAAATAATCTTTACAATGTTAAGGCCAATACTAGACGTTTCAGCACTCAAAGAAGGAATGTCTGCTGCACTCCACTTTGCTCCAGCTGCAAGATCGAGAAAGTTGTTCGTAATAATATTGCCAACGTCCGTAACAAGGCCAACAAGAACTCCGCTGAAGTTCACGAGCAGAGCAACGAGAAGAAGTATTGGAAGAGTTTTTTGAAGTTGGTATGCCTGGAGACGCAAAATCGTTGCCAAACCAATAAACGCCAAGATGAGAATGAAAAAGTTGTTTGTTAGATTGCGAACCGTGGTCCACGCATTTTGCACAAATTGAGGAGAAGCGGTATTGCTTGGGCTTACTGGCATGCCCATAAAAGACTCAATAACGAGTATCATTGCTTTCTGAAGCAATCCCGTTAGTTCCCCTAGCAAGCCTGCGAATGTCTTAACCAAGACGCTAAGGATCGCGGCCCCAACGTTATTAACTGCGTTGAAAACCTTACTCACCCAGCACCCAACATCGAACCATCTACCGCAATCTTTTTCCGCAGTCCTTCCTAATTCTTCGGGAGTCCGGAAGGCGGTTCCTTTTTCTTCTGCCGCCACTTCTAGTTGCCTTGGAGTAAGGGGGGGGCTTTTAAGTTTAAGGGAGACTCCGCCGCATGTAGCATCTTTATCTTCTGCGGCAACGCAATAGAGACCTGTTGCATCCACTCCAGAAAATATAATGCGCGCTGGAATGCCAATAGCTTCACGGCATGCCTCTACGCAACCTTCTTGGATTACTGGACTCGGGTGGCTTTTTAGAACAATCTCATTGCATTCGGCGATGAGAGTTGTTTTATCTGGGGGTTTGCAATTGTTTTTTGTGTCTGCTGCGCTAACCAGTGTTGGCGTGAAAGTAAAAGCAACCAGAAAAACTGTTGCTGACGCAACAAAAATTAGAGTAGACGCCCACAAGAGTTTTCTCTCGCACCCCACAGTCATTAAAACATTATACCACAGATAAATTCCATGCAAAGAAAAAGGGCGCCGTGGTTTTAATACGTCGCCCCGCCCTACTCTCGGATGCCATAGGTCCCAAGGGCTACTGAAGAAGCTTGAAGGGCTCGTTGTCCGCCTTTTTGAGCTCTACTTCAAAGGATTTCTGGGTCCAGAACTTTGCCTCACCTAGAGAAAAAGCCTTTATCCTCCAATCGTCAGAGGATGCTTTATAGAGCCGGAGCTCTATCGGCCAGAATTCAGTGCCGGTTTCGTGAGCTTCGGGTGGCGAGACGAAGATAGCCGTTCCGGCATAGTTGACGTCCAGCTCAGCCTCCCTGGAGCTGACGAAGTTACCGTTCAGCAGATGACGTAGACTCCCGATCAGTAGCCAGTCGTCATCCGTACGTTGTTCCAAGGCCTGACGGAGTCTGTATAAGTCGTGACGTTCTTGATCGACGCGGAGGTCACCTTCGTACCAATCTGGTGGGGGCACCGTTTTGTTGATAGCTGCAGCAACGAATGCAACCACCACATTAGAAGAAGAAGGTGTGATCTGGGAGAGTTTGTACTTCCCAGATGCGAACTCCTTTCCCGTTACGCGCGGGACAGTGCTTTCTGACGCGGCTGCCTGTTGTGGAGCAGCAGGCGCAGCTGGCTGCTGCGCCGGTGCAATGGGCGCGGCAGGCGCAGGCGCTGCGACAGGCGCGGCTATTGGCGCTACAGCTGCAGCGGGCGAAGTAGAAGAAGAAGTAGTAGTAGAGACATTGTCTCCATCCCCACCCAGCAGTACCGCAAGAGCTACGGCACAGATAACGACCAGCAGTACTCCTCCGAGAGCGACACCCCATTTCTGGTTCCTTCGCAACCAACTTGGAGTTGGCGGTGGTACTCCCCCCTCCCCTAAAGGAGATGGTGCCGTAGTAACCTTTGGCTTTGTATCCGTTGTCGCCATTTTAACACCTCCTTTTGGTGTGGCGCTCTATCCCTAAAAGTTGCCTTAGTAGAAACTACCTATACCATACCCCATTTCTTGCCTGTCTGTCAACCTTTTTCAGTTTATGATACTCGTAAGGGCCTTGGGTCTTGAGCAATACTATGAATGGTGGTATGATGGGTTTATTATGTTTCAAGAATTTTTAACTTCATATTTACAAAAAGCCCGATACGAACTCATTGATCAAGGCAAAACTTATTACGGAGAGATTCGCGAATTAACAGGAGTTTGGGCTGCAGGGAAAACATTGAAAGAATGCAGAAAAAATCTTCTCGATACGTTGGAGGGATGGGTACTGCTAAGAT
The DNA here is from genome assembly GCA_007375675.1 of Parcubacteria group bacterium Greene0416_39. Classification (GTDB taxonomy): domain Bacteria; phylum Patescibacteriota; class Minisyncoccia; order Minisyncoccales; family UBA10102; genus VMEU01. Next base: position 22,683 of record VMEU01000001.1, read on the forward strand.
TGAGAAAAGAATTGCCTATCCCTAATTTCAAAATTCCTTTCAAGAAAATGCTTCTCGACAGGACGTATGCCAAAGCTTGAGTCGATTTTCTGGAGGAAGTTGGTCCACAGGCTCAAAAGTTTTGGATTTGAGGGTCCTTTTCAGTCCGCAAAACATCCCTATATAATAAAGAGAGATCTTACTCTTACCATCCCAAATCCTCATTCGGAAGATATCAGCGTTGATCTTCTTTCCAAAATACTCAAGCAGGCCGGGATATCGAAAAAAGAATGGAGGTTTTAGAACGGAATATCATACCACTTGCCGTAGAACTTGATGTTGAAGCCCGCTATTTACAACCACCTTTTCAGCCAATGTTCGGTGATGGCAATGGTTTGTTTTTGGATGCCGGGTTTGCCGGTAAATTCGTGGCTGAGCTCTTTAAGGATCTTTATTTCAGCTTTACCGCCGGTCTCTTTTCTCGCTTTTTCTCCCTCGGAGATAGGTACCGTATCATCCGCTTCACCATAGAGAAGGCCGAGCGGAATTTTGAGCTTTCGCAGAGCTTTTCTTGAGTTATACTTCATACTATCTTTTATATAAGTATCGTATTGAATAGTGTAGCCCTCCCCAAAATGAAGGAATCCTTTGCGCTCCGCTTCTTCTAGCCACGTTTTTGAAGCGAAATCTTTGTAATCAGAGAACCTGCCCATCCACGATATCAGTGTTTTTACGCGATTATCTTTTGTAGCATAAAATAAAGCAATATATGCCCCCTGACTGTGGCCGATAAGAGCAATGCGATTGTCATCGACCTCCTTTCTTTTAGCGAGCACGCCAACTACCGTCTCCAAATCACTGAGCATTGAAGTGATGGTTTGCTGTTCGAAGACGCCATCGGAATTACCGTTGCCGCGAAAGTCGAATCGGAAGACCGCGTATCCTTTCTTTGCCAAATCGTTGGCTGCGTTTGTGAAAAACGCATTCCACGTTCCCAAGTGATTGCCGGTCCAACCATGGCAAAGCACTACAAGCGGTGCCTTTCCTTTCCGCTTTTCGGGCAGGTGCAATATTCCAAAAATCCGTTGCCCTTTGTTTTTCAAAATAAGTGGTTCCATAATTATTAAGGGGTACTTGCGACTTTCATTGATGTCGCTTTCCCCCTAATGTTTTGCGGCTAGGCTAGGTTACCTGCCTCTTCCGCCGCCCTTGCCACCGCCAGAGCGGGGACCACCACCGCCGTGGCCGTTCGAGCCGCTTCGGCCGCCGCCTTGGGAACTGGATCCTCCCTTGCTCCCTCCGCCGGAATTGCCGCCGCCCTTGCTTCCTCCGCCGCTTCGTCCGCCTTGTCCACCAGCCATAATTGGCCTCCCGTAATATAAGATTTGCTCAGCAGTGAGCTACTTTATAGTACCAAGCACGAGAGTATTGTCAACCCCGCACCTTCGTGGGCTACACTAATAGCGCGCAGATTTCAACAAATGCTCGGCTACTTAAACGGAACTTCATACCAATGTCCGTAGAACTTAATATTGAACCCAACTAAACCGAGAAGAATATTGAGAAAAAGCCATGAGAATAGGAGAATGAGCACGCCTATTCCAACTGCTTTCCACATGGCCCTCACTTTTGTCATAACGTCTGGGCCGCCAAAAGAGAAAAATATGATTGCTCCGGTAGCTATTGCCATGAGAACAACAATAATTAAGCTAAGCTTCCACAAAGCAAAATCAATGAGGTTACGAATAAGAAGAAAGATGTGTTCAATACCGCAAGGTTTTCTTTCGTCAGCACCGCCAGGAGCATCATTTCCTCTGTCGCAGGGAACCAGGCCGCCGCTGGGCGCGAGAAGTTTTTCTACAGACAAAGCAGAAATCGTAGATGCCCCAGCTTCTTTGCAGTCGCTATCAATACACGCTTGCACCGCGAGCGTATAGTTTCCCAAACAGCGAAATCTCACTGTCGCCCCATTTTCTGCAATAATTTGATGCGCAGCCTCATACGTCTTTTTACATTCAGTAGAAGCTTCTTCTGGCCCTGGAGAGAGAAACGTTAGCGTATAGGAGTAGAAGTTCCCGCTAAATACCGTGCCCCAAGAGATGCGCGTAGAGGGTTCAAATTCTTTTTGTCCTGGGGCTGGGACACTGAGTGGAGGCGCTGCAAGGGTCACAGTGGTAAAACTTCCTGAAGCTTCAGGTCCGCACACATTTGCGAGTTTATCTGCGCATGTTTTCACTGCCCACGAATACGGAGTTTTGGTTTTCAGCGCAGGGTACTGGAGCGTAGTTTCAGATTTTTCGCTCACAATTCTTGCGTTGGGCGCAACAACAATCTGGTAGGAAGCTGCGCCGTCAGCATCATTCCAACCAAGAGTAAGAGGGATGCCGGCAACTCCTTCTTGCAATGAGAAAACGTTTAGACTTTTTGGTTGTGCTCCTGTGGTAGTGAATTGCTGCTCACTACTCCACGGAATGATTCCCTCGTCATCGATGTCTTTCTTATTTTTGCAGTCCTCAATATCTTTAGATGTTGGAGCTCCTCCGCACGGAGCCACTTTCCACTGATAGGGAGTAGTAAGCGCGAGTCCCTGCCAAATGCTTCCAAGCGGAAGCTGATTGTTTTGGATAAAGAAATCCTTTTCTTGCAAGACCGATCCTTTAGCATCCTTTAATGGTCCTTTGATATGAACGACATAGTGAGTTGCGAATACACGGTGTTGCCATTGAAGCGCGTCCGTCATGTTCACAAAAGAACCTGATGAGGGGGATAGGTTTATTGGAGCTTTGAGTTCTCCTCCCGGAACAACCTTCCAAAGCTGGCTCAAGATTCCACATTGTTTTGCTTGTGAATCTGTGCAGGCCCCAATTTCCCAAAAATAGGAGGCGCCCCTTCCAAGTCGGTTGACACCGCCCCTTAAGGAAGAATCAGAATACGTTGTTTTTTCCCTTGAAGACGTGCCAGTTAGAAGTACCTTAGTTCCTTGCGTGCCGTCTGCTTTGACTTCATACGCATTGAGAGTATATGATTTTACAGAAGAATCAGGATACTCGCACCAGTTAAATTCTGCAGGAAAGTGTGTTGCTGCGTTTTCTTTGCCTTCCCAGTCAGGGTCGTAGGGAGAAAGGAGCTGGGGCGCGGGGCTCGTTGTAAAAGGAAGAGTTCCTGTTGCTCCGCAGGGTCCGTTTGCGCAGGCCTGAACTTGAAAATTATAGGAAGTTTGAGAAGCAAGTTTGCATTCATCTTCATCAACCACGATATCGTGTTTTGCTGCAGGCACCGTATCTGTCGTAGGCAAAAGAGCCGCAGGCACTTCGTATTTGTAGGTTTCTACGCTGCAGACAGAACCATCGGGGTTGGGATTTGCTGCAAGCTCCTGTTCAACGTTGTCTTTCCAGCCAAAGTTCACCGGGAGCTTTGGCTTTTTCTCGTCGTCAAAAACGTTTTTTGGCGAGAGTGAGTTGTCATTGAGCGGTTTTATTTCAGGCGCAGGATAGCATTGGCCAGAGCATTGGTAGGCTGGAGGGCTTTGGCTCCAGCTGTTGCCGCTCGCCGGGCATATTTGATACTTCCCAGCCCTGCTGAATTCCCCTTCGTCGTTATAAAACGGGCCACCGATAATAGATGTGATGCTGGAGCTACCACCTCCACCGCACCCGTCGTCACAACTCTCCGTTGTCGTTTCGCACGTAAAGGACTCTGTTGCCTGTTTTATGGCCCCTCCATTTTTGCCGCACGCATTGTTGAGGCATTGATACACCGTCTCAAGTCCTTTTCCCTTATGAACATTACATTTAAAAGGGTCCGAGGTGCTCGAAGAACAAGATAGAGGTCCGGGGTCACATTTTAACAGTGCTTCGGGTGGCGCGCACGGCTCTTCAAAACAAGGAGGCGACTCTTCTGTCTGCTGGGGGAGTGCAGGAGAAACAACTGCAAAAGCATCAGCAAAAGAGAGCAAGAGAAAAATAGTCAAAGCGATTCTCATTCTTTTATTGTATACCCTGTAGTAGAACTTTTGCAAAGTTTCACTCCGGGGTATACTTTTTCATGTTCTTTGCTAACCGTATCCAAGTTTCAACTCCGAGAGTCTCTGCTCTTTGGTTTGGCTTTATATGATTATTCTCAAGCCATTGGACGATTATTTCTTTTTTGACGCCAAGGCCATTTGCCAGATTATTAAGAAGTTGTTTTCTTGGCTGTTTGAACCCCGCCTTTACTATCTTAAAGAATCCGCGGGCATCAGCGTTTATATCAGCGGTAATCGGCGTGATCTTTAGAATGGCACTATCAACTTTCGGTATGGGCCAAAACGATGTTTTTGAGACATAAGAAAGAATCTTGGGTTTTGCGTAGAATTGCACGGCAACAGCAAGCAAGCTCATGTCTGGCGGGTTTGTGCAGATCCGTTGCGCAACTTCTTTCTGTACCATAAGTACCATGAGTTTTGGTTTGTGTGGTGCTTCCAGAAACTTCCGGATGACAGGAGAAGTGATGTAGTAGGGAAGGTTGGCGACCACTTTGTATTTAGTATTTAGTATTTGGTATTTAGTATCGAGTTTTAAAATATCTCCGTGGACGACATCAACGTTGCTGAAGTTTTTAAGTTCTTCTGTGAGGATTTCAACCATGCGCGGGTCTTTTTCAACGGCGATAACCTTTTTTGCTTTTTCTGCTAGGGCTTTTGTGAGCACGCCTAAGCCTGGCCCTACTTCTACCACTGTGTCCTGGGGAGACAGATCTGATGCGAGAAGTATCTTTGCTAAGACCTTTCGGTCTGTCAAAAAGTTTTGGCCCAAACGCTTTTGGGGGCGCGCCCCGTATGTTTCAAGCAATAACTTGATTGTCTTTAAAGAAAAGAGGTTCATTGTAAGGGGGGTTGACCCAGCACCACTTTTGGTGTGAAAAGTGGTGCTGGGTTGACTGCATGCCATGGGTGGTATATACTTTGAACCACGACATGAAACGTTCTCTTACAGAGGATTTGGGTGCTAAACAAGGGGTGCATCCCCTTATTTTCGTAGCGCTTTGCGCCATTTTTTTGTTCGGCATGCTCTCCACAAGAAACGTAAAACAAGAATCCTCTTTAGCGCTCCTGGCAGGAGTGTCTGCAGGAGTTTTTCCATCTCAAGGGCAGGTGAGTTCAAGCGCAAGGTTAGGACCTGAAGCTCCAGAACTTGTGATGGTAGGCCAGACAGGGATTTTGGCGAGCACCCCTCCATTGAGCGTTACTTCCAAGGTCCTTGGAGCTATTGTAGGACAGGTGGATACAGATATCCATGCTGAAGTGTTTGAGTATGAGGTTGAACAAGGAAACACGCCCGAGTCGCTCGCAAAGCAGTTTCTTATTTCTGTCAACACTATTCTCTGGGCAAACGACCTCCAGGAGACCTCAACGTTAAAACCAGGCCAAAGTGTTCTCATTCTGCCAGTTTCAGGAACCTTGCACTTGGTGCGTCCTAACGACACTCTCAGTGAAATCGCTTCGTGGTATCAAGCGGATAAAGAATCTATTATTGAATTCAACCGACTTGATCCCTTGAGCGGCATCTTTGCAGGAGACTTTCTCATTATTCCCAATGGCATTATGCCTAAAACCCTTCCTCAAGGACGGCTCACTCGCCTTGCAAATTCCTACTTTATCTGGCCCATTCCAGCTCCTCATAGGATTACCCAAGGGCTGCATCCTTTTAACGCGGTTGATATGGCTAACGGTATGTGCGGCGAGTCTGTATATGCGGCTGCGAGCGGCATGGTGCAGAAAACAGGATACACGTATATTGGGGGAAACTATGTTCGTATTCTCCATTCCAACGGAGTTGTGACCTACTACGGGCATCTTTCTGCAACTTTAGTAAGTCCGGGAGCAAAAGTGTTCCAGGGCCAGGTTGTTGGGTATACAGGCCGCACAGGCCGCCTCGCTACCGGGTGCCACCTGCACTTTGAGGTGCGTGGTGCCGCCAACCCGTTCTCGCAATAGAGTTTATTGGTTGCACGCCTCGCAGGTTTTAGCTTCTGGGAACGCAAATAGGCGCTCTTGAGAAATCTCTTTGCCGCAAGCTTCGCAGATTCCGTATGTTCCTTTTTGGATTTGTTCCAAGGCGCTGTTCACGCCTTTGAGCTGAAGTTCCAAGCTGTGCTCAATAGGAAGAGAGGTGGAGTATTCTTCCACTTCGCTTGCAGCTTCTTCTAAGTTGCCCTCTGGAATTCTTGGGTATTTCGTGTCCCAGTCGCCCTTGAGTTTTGGGTCTTTGGTTGCAAAACGGGAAAGCTCTTTTTCAAGAGCTTCTTTTTTTATCTGCAAGGTTTTCTGCAAACGATCTATTGTTTCTTTATCCATCCCGTTAGAAATTAACTTTTATTATTACTTAGTTTCTGAAAGAAGGTCAAGCCCCGTAGTGAAACTTTGACCAAACTTCGTTTGCGAAAGCAAGTCAAAGTTCTACTACGGGGCAAGAGCTGCTTTCATACTTTCGAGAGAGGACGTGATGAGGAGTACATTGCCCTTGAGAGCGTATACAATCCCAAAGTCTTTCACAGAAAAAGTCTGAAAGCGAATCAGGGTGTTTTGATAAGAGGTCTGTCTGAAAAAAGGAACATACGCCTTCCCTTTCTGTCCAATAACATTCCAAAGAGTTTCAAGGTCTTTTTCCATGTTTCCTTCCCACTGTTGGAGCATCTCCTGTACTCCTTGTGGACTCTGGAGCTGAAAAATAAAACCCAAACGTTTTTTGTCTTGAGAAACAAAAGAGAATACCGTAAATTCATCTTGGATAATTTCCTTGAGTTGAGAAGGGAAAGGAAGTTCTGCCATCTTGTCTTTTACCAGCATTTTTGTGAGCCCTGAAGTTTCTTCTTTTGCGAGTAGTGTTTGAAAAAGAGAGAAGAGAGAAGGCTCGGGAGCCCGTCCAGAATCTTCTGGGCGAGGCTCGCCCCCTTCGGGGGCGGCAGGCGCTGGTGCTAGAGCAGGGGCTGTTTCCGCTTTACTGTTCTTTTGCATATTCCATACCGCAAAGGCTGCAATGTTGATGAGTATAAAGGTAATGCCTAAAATCAGCGCAACCCTGATAAACACCTTGTCAAAACGAGCAGGCTTCTTTAAAGGAGCAGCTAAAGGAGCGGGTAAAGGAGCAGGTAAAGGAGAGGATAAGGGAACAGGTAAAGGAGCGGGTACAGGAGTGGGTAAAGAAACAGGGGCTTTGGGCTTAATGCTCATAATCTTTTCTCGTTCTTTCCCTGCCTGTTCTTCCCGAAGTTGTGCAACATCTTTTGCCATAGTACGAACCTCGTTCCGTTTCAGGAATTCCAAAGTCTCTTCTGGGCCTTGTTTTTCAATTGGATGTTCCGGGCTTTGTGGCATCTTTCAAAGAGAGATTAAGTCTTCCTTGTTCGTCAATCTCAATTACTTTCACAGGAATCACGTCTCCTATTTTCACCACGTCAGTCACCTTATTGACTCTGTGGGGGGCGAGCTGGGAGATGTGCACCAGTCCTTCGTGGCTACCGGCGAATTCCACGAACGCTCCGAATTCCATAATCCGCTTTACCTTCCCCTGGTACATTTCTCCAACCTGCACGTCTTTCACCAGGTCTTTGATTACTTGAAGAGCTTTTGTCGCAAGGTCTGCGTTTTCTCCCGTGACAAACACCTTTGCGGTGGCGTCGTCAATGTCAATTTCAACTTTGTATTCAGCCGTAAGCTTATTGATGGTTTTTCCTCCTGGGCCAATGAGTAGCCCTATTTTATCGGGGTTGATATCCATAGAAAAAACTCTCGGGGCAAGAGGAGAAAGCTCGGCCCTGGGTTTCTCAAGCGTTTTTAAAAGAACTCCTTTGATGATTTCTTCTCTTGTCTTTTTTGCCTGAACCAAAGCCTGTTTGAATATCTCCTCGGTTATCCCTTTTATCTTTACGTCAAGCTGGAGAGCGGTGACGCCCTCTTGAGTGCCCGCTATTTTAAAGTCCATGTCTCCGTGGTGATCTTCAGGGCCTTGAATATCTGTGAGAAGCTTCCAGTCTTTGCCTTCAGACATCAGGCCCATTGAGATGCCAGCCACCGGATTCTTAATAGGGACGCCTGCGTCCATTAAAGCCAACGAAGAAGAGCAGCAAGAAGCCATGGACGTCGAACCATTGGAAGACAATACTTCAGTTACGATTCGTATGGTGTACGGGAACTCATCAAACGTGGGAATCACAGGAAGCAGCGCTTTTTCTGCAAGCATGCCGTGGCCAATTTCTCTTCTTCCGGGGCCGCGTAGAGGCTTTACTTCTCCTGGCGCGTAGGGAGGAAAGTTGTAGTGGTGCAAAAAGCGTTTCTTGCCAATAAACTCCATGCCTTCCAGGAGTTTCTGGTCTCCGGGAGCGCCCAATGTCAAAAGGGAGAGTGTTTTGGTTTCTCCTCTCGTGAATACCGCCGATCCGTGCGTTCTTGGGAGGAGTCCCACCTGGGCTCCCAGGGGGCGTATTTCGTCAACGCCGCGGCCGTCCACGCGTTTCCCTTCTTTGAGAAGGCCCTCGTGCACGACCCTGTCTACTTCTCGTTCAAAGAAATCTTTTGCCTGGTTTTCAGATCCTGCGTATTTTTCTTTTGTAAAGTCTATGAGTTCCTTGGACAGAGCGTTTATCTTTTGCATGCGCGCAAATTTTTCTCCTGTGAACAACGCATTCTTGAGTTTGTCTCCGATAAATTCTTGGAGGCCTTTTTCAAGCGCTTCCTGGCCCTCAGGAATCTTGATTACAATCTTTGCTTTTCCTTCTGACTCCCTCAGTTTTTCAATGAACTGGAGGGATTCCAGAAGGTATGGTTTTGCAAACGCCAAGGCGTCTTGAACAATTGATTCCCCAACCTCGTTGCATCCCCCCTCTATCATATTGAGGAGAACATTGTCTCCTTCTTTGGTGGCGGCGAACACAATATCCAGGTCGCCCTTTTCCCGTTCTTCGTAGGTAGGATTTACAATGAAAGTTCCTTGCACTTTCCCCACTCGTACCCCTGCAACCGGTCCGTTCCAGGGAATGTCGGAAAGCGAGAGGGCCGTGGAAGCTCCGAGCAAACTCAACATATCAGGGTCGTTTACGCCGTCCCATGAAAGGCATGTGGTGATGACCTGCACCTCCCGTTTGAAACTCTGGGGGAACAAGGGCCGAATCGCCCGGTCTACAAGCCTTGCCGAAAGGATTGCTTCGTCTGTAGGCCTGCCTTCTCTTCTTACAAAGCGGGAGCCTAAAATCTTGCCTGCCGCATAGAATCGTTCTTCATAGTCCACGGTCAAAGGGAAAAAGCCCATATTTGAGCTTTGCTCCCCAGACATCACGGCAGTAACTAAAGCGACGGTATCGCCCGTTCTCATAAGAACTGCTCCGTTTGCCTGGCCGGCAAGGTCAGTCTTTTCAAAGAAAATTTCTTTGTCTTTGAGTTTTAGTGAAAAAGAGGAATCGGCCATTTTTTTCGTTGTTTTAAAAGGTATTTATCTGCGGGAGCCTCAAGGTCTATAAATTCGTCAGCAACCTCTCTAATTTTGCTTGAGGTTGATTTTCCGAATGCTATTGCTTCCACGCGTTTGCCGTGGTTTTGAAGGTATTCTATCAAAGGAGCAAAATCTCCGTCTCCTGAAACAATGACTACTGCGTCAACGCTGTCTGAAGTTTTGATGGCGTCAACTGCAATGCCCACGTCCCAGTCTGCCTTTTTTAACCCGCCATAATACTCCTGGAGATCTTTTACCCTTGTTTCAATGCCAAGGCTTGTGAGCGCGTCAAAAAACGGTTTTTCCTCGCCTGTTTTGGTGCGTACCACGTACGCAAACGCACGGATAAGCTTTCGTCCTGCAACCGCGGTTTTTAAAATCTCTCCAAAGTTCACCTTTGATTGATAGAGGTTCTTTGCAGAGTGGTACATGTTCTGCACGTCAATGAAGACTGCAACTCTCTGGTCTTTGTTTTTGAGCGTTGTCACCATTTATGCCGCCTTGATGCCGAGTTTTTTTGCGAGAGCGACATAGCGTTTTGGGCTCTCGTGCTTTAGGTATGCCAGGAGAGTTCTTCTTTTAGCAACCTGGCGAAGCAGTCCTCGTTTTGAAGAAAAATCCTTCGGGTGTTTCTTAAGGTGGGAGATCAATCGTAAAATTTCCTCTGAAAGCAAAGCAACCTGAACCTCTGAAGACCCAGAGTCAGTTTCATGGATTTTGTGTTGCTCAATAACCTTTTCTTTGGCCTTCTGTGTGAGCATAGTGTTACTCTATCAGAAAAGCATAAAAAATTCAAGTGCCCCCAGAAGGAATCGGGGAGTCATTCGACTCCCCGCCCCGTCGAATGACGGGGCGAACCTTTGTGCCCCCATCGCGACTCGAACGCGAAACCTTGATCTTAAGAGGATCCTGCTCTAGCCAATTGAGCTATGGGGGCGGAAAGATTTTATGGTTTCACCGGGCACCAGGAAGCGGTGTCTGTCCAGCTCTTGAGACTAAAACCTGGGCTGACGCCGATGGCAGTGAACAAGGTACCCAGGAGTAGCCCTGAAGCGTATATAATAATGAGGCCTACGACAACTGCAGTCAAGACAGCACCCGCCTTTTTTAACCTAGTAGGATCTCCTCCTGCAGTCATCAAAAGGAATCCTCCCAAGACAATAAGGATGGTTGCGACGATGGGTACGATACCGGCTCCTAATGGTGGGGGTAAGAGAAAGAAGTTTATTATGTTCCCGCCAAGCACGAAGATGTGGCATAGTCCGCAGGCAGACTGTTTTGTCCCATCTGGATTGATTCCTCCGCAGGGAATAAGCCCTGCATCCGCGACAGACGGCAAAAGAGCAAGCGCCAAAAATGCTATAGCAAAAAGAGGAAATAGTTTTTTCATTGTGGTCATAGTTCAGTATATCATGCTTGGTGCCTTCGCCAGGATTCGAACCCGGAATACAACGTCCGAAGCGTTGCGTGATATCCGTTTCACCACGAAGGCATTATGAAGTAATCATACCATTTTAGATTGAAAAATTCAATGATTTCAGCTACCATACACTTGCTATGGATATTCCAAAAGAAGTACAGTCTGTTGTTGCTCAACTTGAGAAAAAAGGCTTTGAAGCGTACATTGTGGGCGGGTGCGTAAGAGATCTGCTCTTGCAAAGAGAACCTGAAGACTGGGACGTTGCAACTTCGGCAAAGCCAGAGGAGGTCCAGGCAATATTTCCAGATAACTTCTATGAGAACAAGTTTTTCACCGTAACGGTCCAGACGCAAAGCGCCAACCCCAAGCTCAAAGATATTGAGGTGACAACGTTCCGGTCTGACATGAAGTATGGGGATCGGAGGCATCCAGAAGAGGTGCAATATGCAAAGACTATTGAAGAAGATCTTGCAAGAAGGGATTTTACAATCAATGCGATGGCACTCGGATTAAAATTGGTTGATCCTTTTGAAGGGCAGAAGGATTTGAAAGTAAAACTCATTCGCGCAGTAGGAGATGCTGACGCAAGGTTCCAGGAAGACGCCTTGCGCATGATGCGAGGAGTGCGCTTTGCTGCAACCTTGGGATTCGAGCTTGAAGAAAAGACGAGCAAGGCGATTGAAAAGAATTCAGCTCTGCTCAAAGAGATTTCCCAGGAGCGCATTCGAGACGAGCTTGTGAAAATCATTATGGGAGGTGGCGCCGCAGCCGGCGTTGAACAGATGAGAGAGCTTAGACTTTTGCAGTACATCATCCCGGAGCTTTTAGAGGGAGTGGATGTTAGCCAGAACAAGCATCACATCTACAACGTGTGGGAACATAACCTACATTCTTTGGAGTACGCAACTTCCAAGGGGTGGGGGTTGCGTGTGCGTTTGGCAGTGTTGCTTCACGACGTTGGCAAGCCCAGAACAAAACGCGGGGAGGGCCTAGACGCTACATTTTACAACCACGAAGTAGAGGGGGCAAAAATGATGCAGAGGATTCTCTCTCGCCTGAAGTTTTCTCGCGAGGATACTGAACAAATCTCTGACCTTGTGCGTTATCACATGTTCTACTATAACGTAGGAGAAGTTACCGAGTCTTCGGTTCGCAGGTTACTGGCAAAGATAGGGCCAGAGAACATGGAAGAACTCCTGCAGGTTCGCATGGCAGATAGAATTGGTTCTGGCGTGCCCAAAGCCCAGCCCTACAAGCTCCGCCATTTGCGCTACATTATAGATAAGGTTTCCCAGGATCCGATTTCAGCAAAAATGCTGAAACTCAATGGCGACAATGTGATGAAACTTCTCAAAATCTCGCCAGGGCCTAAAGTGGGGTGGGTTCTAGACGTTCTGTTAGGAGAAGTGCTGGATGATCCTGCAAAGAACAAGAAAGAGCTTTTGGAAGCTCGGGCAAAGGAATTGCACGCTCTTTTAGACAAAGATCTTAAAGAGTTATCCCTGCAAGCGAAACACGGAAAAGAGGAAGTTGAAACAGAAAGAGACAAGGCAACAAAACAAAAATACTGGGTGACGTAATTGTGTTCCAAAATCAGCAATTCAGGGTGTGGTCTAGCAGCTAAGACACCGGTTTCGGGAACCGGAAATCGAGGGTGCAAATCCCTCCACCCTGACAACATTAATGTAAAAAATCTCTGAATTTATTTTTAAGACTACTCTCTAAATAATTTTTGGGATATATGTCTTTTGGATAAATCCCGATTAAATGGATGTTGTATTTTTTACAAAGCATCTCTTTTTCTCTTATGGAGCGGTCGTATCTTGGACTATCATTTGCTAAACCAAAATATTCTACAAAAAGTTCTTTATTTTTAGCGAATATTTTCCAGTCCGCCTTATGATGTGTTGTTGGATAATACGCATCTCTTTCATGTAAGATATTGTTTTTATCAAGCCAATTATCAATCAAAAGCTCCGAAATGGAATCGCATACATGACCATCTATAGCCTTAGCATTAACGCGCTTATACATCCGATTATCATGTGAGCGGTTGGGGATAAACCCTGCCGTCTGAATAGCCTTATTCCAAGAGCCAAATGTTGTAATACATCGTTCTGCGAGTGTTCGGACATCGCGCTTTGCAGGAGTTCGTTGCATCTCAGATGCTGTTTGTTTAAGGAGTTTTATCAGTTGTTCTGGGGTATATCCTTTTCTGCCACTTTTCCCACATTGGCGGGAGCAGTATTTGTTTTCACCCCTAAACCGTTTGCGGCACTCCTCATACGCACATACTTTTGGTTTGACTCTATATCTTGGAGCAATAAAGTTACTTTGCTTGGCAGCGCACGAGCTTGAGCAGTAGTTATGCGGTGAAATTGCGGAAAGCGCCCGTGCAAATTTCTCGTTGCAGTATTCGCAAGCAAGTATTTTTCGCTGTGTTTTATACTGATACTCGCACTTTCTGGAACAATAGAAATTCCACCCAAATTTTAAATTTTCATTAAATCGGCCGACGCTTCGATAAATTGGTTTTTTACAATTTTTACAAAAAACTTTTTTAAGATCAGTCATGGGTCTTATTTACTATTTTGGGTTTATAAATTAATATTAAACTAAAAGGGGCTGGGTCTTTATTGATTATACCATAACTTGGAGGATTTAGCCCCAGTCCGAATCTGGGTGCTCCGACAGACACATGAAAACCAACATTTTTCTTATTGCAGGCATTCTTGTAGCACTCCTGTTTCTTTCTATGGTATTGACGAGGGAAAATCCTTCAGAACAAGCACCTTTGCCCGCCCAAGGGTCTATTGAATCATTCGTAAACCAAATGCTCTCGCAAGAGCAGCGCAGGGAAGAGGATCCTTCCGTGGTCGACGTTCCCTTAGCCGAGCCATGTGAAGGAGCGAACCATACGAATTTTGATTGTTATGAGGACTACTTTAAGAACACAGTAAAACAGCAAAGCATTGTGTACGCATTTGATGCTTTGAAAACAATATACCCCAGTAATGAATACGCAAGGGCACAGTGCCACCCCATCACCCACGTGATTGGACAGGAGGCCTCAAAAAAGTTTGCAACCGTTGCAGAGGCATACACCCAGGGAGACAGCTTTTGCTGGTCTGGGTATTACCACGGAGTTTTGGAAGGTGTTATCGCAAAGATTGGTTACACCAACCTTGCGAGTCAAATGGATGACATTTGCGCTCCTCTTGCAAAAGCGCGTCAGTACAGTTTTGACCATTATAACTGCGTTCACGGCTTGGGCCACGGAATTATGGCAATAACGCAAGACGAATTGTTCCAGTCTTTGGAAACCTGCAATGTTCTAAGCGACACCTGGGAGAGGCAATCGTGCTGGTCAGGCGCTTTTATGGAGAACATTATTATTGACAACAAGAACCACTTCACAAAGTACTTAAAACCAGAAGATCCTTTGTACCCTTGCAACGAGGCAGGCAAAGAGTATAAAGGTACGTGCTATCTCATGCAAACCTCGTATATGCTGAAACTCACGAACGGAGACTTTGCAAAGGTATTTGAGCAGTGTGCAATGGCTGACGAAGGCTTTCAAGACATCTGCTACCAGAGCTTAGGAAGAGACGCTTCAGGCAGAAGCGTGAGCAACGTGCAGCAGACCAAGGCAACGTGCATCCTTGGGAAAGATTTTCAGCAGCAATCTAATTGCGTGATTGGCGCAGTAAAAGATTTTATTTCCTACCACCATTCCGATATTCAAGCAAAAGAACTTTGTTCGTCGCTCGAAAGTTTAGAATTGCAGCAGGTGTGTAAGTCTACCTCAGAAACCTACGCAAAGGTATTATAAACGCAAGCTGGGGGTCGGGGTGATTTTGAGGGCCCATAGTAAAACGGCATTACGCAGCATTCGCATTGCTGAGGCGGGAGTTCAATTCTCCCTGGGTCCACATGTATCTCGCTTGGTAAGCGATCGCTAACGAAGCGAGATCAGGGGTAACGGTTCGCGCTATTGTAAGAATAGATTACAACAGTATAATGAAAGCATGGAAAAGTTGTTTATCCCTATTCTTTTAGGATCTGACCGTGAAGGCCGCCAATCAGAAAAGGTAGCTCGCTTTGTGTTTGACCAAGCAAAAGTCTATGGAAAGTTTGACACGCAATTTCTTGATGTAAAAGATTTCGTTCAGACCGCCAAGACCGGAGCAGCAATGCCCTCGGAGAAATCAAAACTTTGGTCTGAGATTATGAAGCGCGCCGACGGGCTCGTCATTGTTTCGCCAGAATATAACCACGGATACCCAGGCGAACTCAAACTCATGCTCGACCAGCTGTACCAGGAGTACAACAGGAAACCCGCAGGAATTTGCGGAGTTTCAGCCGGAGACTTGGGAGGCGCAAGAATGGTAGAGGTTTTAAGGATTTGTCTTATTGAGCTTCAAATGGTTCCCATACGCGAGGCAGTGTATTTTCCAAAAGCGCATGATCTCTTTAACGAAAAAGGAGAAATCCGCGATGCCTCGTATAAAGAACGCCTGCAAAAATTTTTTGCAGAGCTTGCCTGGTACGCAGATGCTCTTGCAAAGGCAAGAAAGGCATGATATACTCTTTGTATGAATGAGATGTCCGTGCGAACGGACATCATTTTCTAAAACATGGATTTAAAAAACCTTACCGTATTGGTAAACCACATTTCAGAAGAGAAAGGGCTTGCAAAAGAGCGCGTGTTAGAAGCTGTTGAGCAGTCTTTGGCAGCAGCATACAAGAAAGAGTTTGGGGGGAAAGGCCAGGTCATTAAAGCCAAGATTGAACCTAAATCTGGTTCGGTTGAGTTTTGGCAAGAAAAGCTCGTGGTGGATGACTCTATGATTTATTCTGAAGAAGAATTAGAGAAGATGAAAGAAGAACCCGCCGAAAACCTTCCAGACATTCAGGCGGGCCCGCCAAACTCCGAAGGTGTTGGCGGGAAGGTGCATTTTAACCCCGAACGTCATGTGATGGAAGGAGACGTTAAAGGGAAGAAATCAGGAGACATTCTTGAGATTAAACTCAAGACCCAAACAGATTTTGGGAGAATTGCCGCTCAAACTGCAAAACAGGTTATTCTCCAGAAGATCAGGGAAGCAGAACGAGAGCAAATTCTTTTGGAGTTTCGCTCCAAAGAAGGAGAGCTTCTCTCTGGAGCCATTCAGAGAATTGAGGGCAGGCTTATCTTTATTGATCTTGGGAAAACTCTTGGGATTCTGTTGAGAGAAGAACAGGTTCCAGGAGAATTTTACCGCATTGGCCAGCGTTTGAAGTTTTATTGTCTCAAAGTGGAGGAATCTCCTAAAGGGCCTCAGATTCTTTTGTCGAGAGCATACCCAAAGCTCGTATCAAAACTGTTTGAGCTTGAGGTTCCAGAGATTGGCGCAGGCGCCGTGGAGATTAAGGCAATTGCAAGAGAGCCAGGATCGCGATCAAAGGTTGCAGTATCTTCAAATGAAGAGGGCGTTGACCCTATTGGAGCAATGGTAGGGCAGAGAGGCACAAGGGTGACTGCCGTGATGAATGAGCTTGGAGGAGAGAAAATAGACATTGTGGAATGGGCAGAAGACCCTGCAAGTTTTGTGGGCAACGCGCTTTCTCCTAGCCGTGTGCTAAACGTTGAAATCTTTCCGAGAAACAGGGCGGTTGCAGTAGTTGCAGAAGACCAGCTTTCGCTTGCCATTGGACGGGAAGGGCAAAACGTGAGACTTGCTGCAAAGCTCACAGGATGGAAAATAGACGTGAGAGCTCCTGGACAGGAACAAGAAAAAAGTGATACAACAGAGGTATGAACCTTATCCCAACCGTAATTGAAAAGTCACAGTATGGCGAGCGCGCCTATGATATTTATTCGCGCCTGTTAAAAGACCGTATCATCTTTTTGGCAGGCCCTATCAATGACATTGTTGCAAACTCTGTGATTGCCCAGATGCTTTTTCTTGCTTCCCGAGATTCCAACAAGCCCATCCAGTTTTACATTAACACTCCAGGAGGCATCGTTACCTCGGGTCTGGCAATTTATGACACCATGCAGTATGTGAAATGCCAGGTTTCAACCGTATGCGTTGGCATGGCAGCTTCCATGGGGGCTGTTCTTTTGGCTGCAGGCGCCAAAGGAAAGCGTTTTGCGCTTCCCCACTCCCAAATTTTGCTCCATCAGCCAATGGGAGGAGCGCAGGGCCAGGCAACAGAGATTGAAATTACCGCAAAGCAAATCGTGAAGATCAAAGAGCAGCTGAACACCATTCTTGCAAAGCATACGGGCCAGCCTTTTGACAAAATTGAGAAAGACACTGACCGGGATTTTTACCTTTCTTCAGAAGACGCAAAAGCATATGGCCTTCTTGACGAGGTCATAGGAGAAAAGTAATATAAATACCATGATAACTTGTAACCCATTATATGAGTCAACTTATCCTATTTTCAGTAGGCATTGTAGTATTACTCGGAGGGGTTCTTATTGGGTATTATGCGAGGCAGTCTCTGGCCCGAAAGCGGGCAGGGACAATTGAGCAAAAGCTCCAAAGCCGT
Source organism: Parcubacteria group bacterium Greene0416_39 (assembly GCA_007375675.1). Lineage (GTDB taxonomy): Bacteria > Patescibacteriota > Minisyncoccia > Minisyncoccales > UBA10102 > VMEU01. The sequence goes on from VMEU01000001.1 coordinate 40,086, forward strand.
ATTGCGCAAGTTGAGCAAGAAGGCAGCCAGATTCTTGAAAAAGCAAAAGAAGACGCGAGGCGTGTTCTTGAGACAGGGAAGGCAACAGAGCAACTCTTATTCGAGCGTGAGGCGGTCTTAGACCGGAAGTTTTTGGAGTTTGACAAGAAAGACCAGGAAGTGCAAAAACGCTCCTCTGGACTTTTACAGCAAGAACAAAAACTCAACGAACAAATCGCAGACATTGCAAAGAAGTTAGAGACCGTAGCGCGCATGTCTCAGCAGGAAGCTCTGCAGGAGCTCATGAAACGAGTGGAAGATCTCCACGAAAAAGACATTGTAGGAAGAATGAAAAAGCTTGAGGCAGAAGGCCAGGAGCGCTTTGAGAGGAGGGCAAAAGAGATTGTCGCATACGCAGTGCAGAAAACCGCGGTGTCGCAGGCGCAAGAGATCACCACAAGTACTGTTGCGCTCCCTTCAGAGGATATAAAAGGGAAGATCATTGGGAAGGAAGGAAGGAATATACGCTCTTTGGAGCGATTGGCAGGGGTTGAAATTGTGGTTGATGAAACCCCGGAAGCCGTGGTCATATCTGGTTTTGACCCGGTGCGCCGCCACATTGCAAAAACCGCGCTGGAGCGCCTCATCAAAGACGGAAGAATTCACCCGGCAAGAATTGAAGAAGAGGTTGCCAAGGCCGAGAAAGAAATAGACCAGCAGATGAAAGAAGCTGGGGAGGCAACCGCGTACGATTTGGGGATTATTGGTCTGGATCCCAAACTCGTTCAGTTGTTGGGAAGGTTGAAGTTTCGCACGAGCTACGGCCAAAACGTTCTTCTGCATTCCCTTGAGGTTGCGTACTTATCTTCTGCTTTAGCTTCTGAAATTGGGGTAAACGCAACAATTGCAAAGAAGGCAGGGCTATTCCATGACATTGGGAAAGCTTTGGATTACGAGGTTGAGGGTTCGCACGTTGACATTGGGATACGGGTGCTAGAAAAGTTCGGAGTGGAAAAGGAGGTCATCATTGCCATGAAGTCCCACCACGAAGACTATCCGTATGAGTCTATTGAAGCTGTCATTGTGCAGACCGCAGACGCAATTTCTGCGTCAAGACCTGGCGCGAGAAAAGACACTTTAGAAAACTATCTCAAGCGCATAGGGGAGTTGGAGAATTTGGCAAAATCTTTTCAGGGCGTGGAGAAAGCGTACGCCATTCAGGCAGGAAGAGAAATCCGCGTGTTTGTAAAGCCAGGGGAAATTGACGACATTGCCTCAAAAAACATGGCGCGTGACATTGCAAACCGAATTCAAGAAGAACTCCGCTACCCAGGAGAAATCAAAGTCACCCTCATTCGAGAGAATAGGTTTGTAGAAGTTGCAAGATAGAAGGATCCTTTATACTCCGCAACCGCCGCCCCCTTGCTGTTGCGGAATAAGATTTGGAATCTTTGCGAGTTCCGCTTGAACGTTGCCGCTGCCCGAACCGCTCGAAAAATCTTTGCCCATTACCATTTTAGGGTCAACATTCTCCCAATCGGTGTTCTTCACCGCTTTAAAATACAACGCGGTTTGAATATAGTTATCGGGAAACCAGAATGAGTTGAACGCGAGTGCTTCTCTGTAGAGTTCATCCTCAGTTAGTCCTTGAGTTGCGCCAAGCTGCAGGAGACCGAGAAGTGCCGATCCATGATTGCAATCTTGGAAGAAGGTTGAGTTGTTACAACAAGGCCGGTAGGTATTTTGAGCGATTTTCGTAGCCAGTGCCTCGTGGTCTGGCGTAAGTTCCACAATCTTGAATTTGTTGAAGTACGCGCCGCCATTTTCTTCTTTGCCCAAGTTCCAGCCGCCGGTTGATGCAAAATTGAAAAGCGATTTGCCGTTGATCGGGCTGTCTTTGTTTGACGACATATAATTGGTAAGTCCCAAGGGCCAGAGGAGATTCACGTAGTAGTTTGCGTTTTCTCTCGTCAAAAGCATAGGGTTCTCTGACGGTTTGGTGAGCACGTCTTTCAGTTCAGGAGGTAGGCCACCGCGTTCTTCGTAGATGGCTTCAAATTTTCCCCGATCAATAACGCCATTTTCTACGAGCTTCATAACACTGTCACTCAATCGGATTTTGCTTTGAAACCCTTTTTCTGGCAGGACTTTAGCCACGACTTCATCAAATAACTTATTCCCTGTTTCTGAAAAACTTGCGCTATTCAATCTATTGTCGCTGGTGGCAAGGAGCCGTGCAATTACTGGGTCGGTTTTGAGCATGCCCCAGGCAACGTGAGTTACTATCACAGTGAGAACCAATAACCCAATGAGCCAGTGCCTCTCATTTTGTTTCAAGAAAGGGTCTCGAGGCGCTGGGCAAACGCCCTTGGCGCAGTCAGACTCCAATTTCTTGATATCTTTTCTCGTCAACCAAATCGGCAATGCAAGAAGCCCCAACGAAAGCGCTTTGAGTTCCAATCCTCCCAAAGGAAAGACGGCGAGGCCGCCAGCGATGCCAATTGCAGAGAGAAGAGTTGAGCCGCACACAGGGCACGCAGAAGCCGCTATACCCAGGAGAGAGCCCAAACCCGTAGCGGGCCCGCCCTTGCTAAAGCTGCGGCGGGGAAAGCCAAATTTCCGCAGACGATAGACAACGAGCGAAACATTGATCCCGAACAGAACAATCGCGCCAACCGTAAGCACTACATACGGCCAGAAATACAAGGGCATGCCCTTAAAATCTCTTATGAAACTGCTAATGCTCGAATCGAGTCGGAGCACCCAATAGAGCGCAATAAAGAAAACAAGCGAAGCAAAAAAACCGATGAGACCGTAGAAGAGCTTGTTGAGGAACTTGACGTTGTCTGTAGATTCTTGCATAGCGTGAGATGTAATCTCTATATTACAACTGTTATGTTCTTTGCACCATGCCTCGCACTTTTCAGCCCATTCCCTTTCTTCATAACGAAATCCGCACTCCTCGCACTGATATAATTCTTTATTTTGTTGTGTGATTGTTTTGACCATAGGATTTGTGGTTATTCGTACCGAATCTCAATCTGGTCTCCGTCTTTGACGAGATAGTTTTGGAACTCGGTGTTTGGTTCGCCGTTGACGAACATTTTGACCGCTCCTTCCGACCCATTGCAATGTTCAAGAATGCAGGAGCCGTCGAATTTCTTGCCCCATATCGCAAAAAAGCTTCCGAGACGAACGTCCTCTTTTTTGACGGGTCCACTCATGACTTCCCAATGGAGCGTTCCCGAATCATCATGGGTATGGATATCCGTCATTCTCATCATGGGATCGTAGCGCGGGTACCCCGCATATTGCATGCCGATGCCTATATTTGCGGGAATTTTGGTTTCTTCTCCTTTGACAACGGTTTTCAATTCCGGGTGCCAGTGAATTCCTGTGCGGGAGATGATTTCGTCTTGTGGCACAGTGGTGCGAGTGCCAGAGTACCAGATGAGCGCGCCGAGCCCGCCAAGAACCAGCACACCCATAGCTATTTGTAATTTTTTATTCATAGCGCTTTGCAGTTTAGTATAGTTTTCCTCCAAGGGGAATATCCTTATCAGGAGCAATTAAGATACATTCGTGGTTTTCGTCGGGAATCCCAAGCGTCAAAACCTCAGATACCTCAGGCCCAATCTGTTTTGGTGGGAAGTTTACAACGCACAAAACTAATTTCCCTTTTAGTTGGTCTTTGGAGTAATTCTGTGACAATTGAGCACAGGATTTTTTGATCCCAGTTTCAGGCCCCAAATCGATTTTGAGTTTGTAGGTTGGCTTGCGTGCTTCTGGGAAATCTTCTACCTGCACAATTTTTCCCACCCTGATATCCAGTTTTTGAAAATCTTCGTACGTTGCCATGGAGCGGGCGAGGGGAGTTGAACCCCTGTCTTGAGATTGGAAATCTCAGGTAATACCGTTATACGACGCCCGCCTTCGCCTGTCGGGGTGCTCGGATTCGAACCGAGATTAAATCCTCCCAAAGGACTCGTGCTGCCGTTGCACTACACCCCGATATTTCTTTATTGTAGTCGCCTTTGGCAAACCCCGGGGAAACCTTTCTTATGCCGTCCCGCTACGCGGGACATGGCAATCAAGGTAGGTTTCCCGCCAAAACTCAAGCAGTTGAGTTTTGGCCCCAAAGCACTCGTACTGCCGGTATACGACACCCCGTAAAATCACCCCGTGGTGGAAAAATAGGAACGAAGTGACGTAAGAAACCTAAGGTTTCTTAAGCTGGGGGTCGGGGTGATTTTTCTTTTATATCATTTTCTGTGGTATAATTCAAGAATGAATGTTCAGGGGTTGGTTGCCGAACTAAATCTTGCTGCAAAAGCGCGACAATACGGAGTTCCCTTATGGCAGCACCCGCAGTTCCTTTTCTTTGTGATGGGGGTTATCATCGCCGTTTCCAGCATCTTTTCGTATAGTTTGGGAAGGCGATACATCAGCGATCCTTACCTCGTTTCCCTTTCCGTTCTCTTCTTTACCGCGCTCTTCCTTGCCATTGCTTTTCTTATCACGAGAAGTTTTGAGAGATTGGCTGAAGCAGCAAGGTTAAAAACAGAGTTTTTGAACATAGTGTCTCATCAGCTCCGCTCGCCCTTGTCTAACCTGAAATGGACCTTGGAGGTGATGATGGAAGGAAAAAGTGAAAAAAGCGAGGCAGAAAAAGCAGAGTACTTCAGAATTCTCAAAGAGAACAGTGCCCGCATGCAAGAATTAGTGAATGACTTGCTCTTGGCTTCAAAGATTGAAGAAGGAAAACTTCAGTCAGAAAGAAAAGAATTCTCTTTGCTTGAGCTCGTGAAAGACGTGGCAGGAGAGTTTGCTCCTTGGACTCAAGCGTCAAACGTTACAATTGCGGTAGAAGGCGGATCACAGATCCAAAGAATTGTTTCAGATCCTTCTTTGGTGCGCCAGGTGCTTGGGAACCTCGTGGACAATGCCGTGCGCTACGCCTCGCAACAAGAAAGCGTTATTATAATTTCTTACACAAAGCAAGGCAAGAACGTGAAGATTGAGGTGCAAGATAATGGCCTAGGCATTCCAGCCGGAGACCAGAAGTATATCTTTCAAAGATTTTTCCGATCCAGAAATGCTTCTCGCCAAGAAACCCAGGGGTCTGGCCTTGGCCTCTACATTGCCAAAGCCATGGTAAAGAGTTTAGGAGGAGACATAGGGTTTGAATCACAAGAACATAAAGGGTCGAAGTTTTGGTTCACTATTCCTTTTAACCAGAGTTCATCCGCATAAATCAGCTAAATCAGCATTAATCTGCGGGATGCGAAGAACAAGGTTAACCGCTGATCTATACTGATACTGCGGATTGATGCTGATAATACTATGAAGACTATCTTGTTTATTGAAGACGAACAAGCTCTCCAGAAAACCGCCGGAGATACGCTGCGCGAAGCTGGGTTTGAGGTGATCTCGGCCTTGGACGGAGAGATCGGGCTCCGCCTTGCCAAAGACAAGAACCCAGATCTTGTTATCCTTGACTTGGTGCTTCCCAAGCTGGATGGATTTGAAGTGCTGAAAGCGTTCAAGGAAACGCAAGAAACCTCGCACATTCCTGTCATGGTTTTGACAAACCTTGAGGGTATAGAGGATATCCAAAAAGTGCTTAGCTTGGGAGCAACTACGTATTTGGTAAAAGCAAATTACACGTTGGCTGAGCTCGTAGAAAAAGTGAAAAGTGTTTTGTAGATTAGCATTATACTTATGCATATTGAGTCTGAACAACTACAAGCGTTTCTGCTAGACGCAAACCTTGTGCCAAAAGGAAAGCTTGAGGGCGCAGTAAAGTCGGCACTAAAGGCAAAGAAGCGTCTTCGAGACGTGCTGTTGGAACAAAATCTTCTTACCGAGGAGACTTTATTGCGCATGGAGGCCTACATCTTGGGCATTCCCTTTGTTGATCTTGAAAAAGAAAAAATTGACCCCACGGTCTTAAAAATAATTCCAGAGCCTATCGCAAAGTCGCACAACATTGTTGCGTTTCGCAGCAAGGAGCAAGACCTTGAGGTTGCAATGTTAGATCCTGACGACTTGGCGACCATTGATTTCATTCGCAAGAAATCAAACCTAAAGATTCTTCCTCGTCTCACAACAACCGCAAGCATTAAGCAAGTTCTGCGCCAGTACTCAAAGAGTTTGGAGGCGGAGTTTGGAGAGCTCATCCAAAAAGACGCAGTGGGAATCAAGGTAGTGAAGGAGGATGAAGCGCAGAAAAAGGAAGGCAAGGAAGACCTGAAAAAGGTTGCCGAGGAACTCCCTGTCATCCGCATTGTTGATACGTTGATGCGCCACGCAATTTTGCAGAGAGCTTCAGACATTCACATTGAGCCAACGGAAAAGGAAGTCGTTGTCCGTTATAGGATTGACGGAATCCTAAGAGACGCAATGGTGCTTCCCAAAGCTGCTTCGTCAGGAATTGTTGCGCGCATCAAAGTGCTTTCTGACCTTCAGCTTGACGAGCACCGTCTTCCCCAAGACGGGAGGTTCAAGGTGGAGACTGACGAGTACCGCTATTCCCTAAGAGTATCCATTTTGCCTGTGTTTGACGGAGAAAAAATTGTGATGCGCCTCCTTTCAGAATCTGCAAACGCGTTTACCTTAGAGCAGCTTGGATTCAGAGGAGAGGCATTGGAGCATATCCAAAAGAGTTTGAGAAAACCCGTGGGCATGATTTTAGTCACAGGCCCTACGGGTTGCGGGAAGACGACAACCCTGTATTCTATGATGGAGATTTTGAATACGCCGCAAGTGAATATCTCCACCGTGGAAGACCCAATAGAATACCGCATGCCCCGAGTAAACCAGACCCAGGTGAATTCTAAAGTTGGCTTAACCTTTGCTTCAGGCCTCCGTTCATTGTTGCGCCAAGACCCCGATATTTTAATGGTAGGAGAAATAAGAGACAAGGAAACCGCAGACCTTGCCATTAACTCCGCGTTGACCGGCCACCTGGTTCTTTCCACTCTGCATACCAACAGCGCGGCAGGTTCTTTACCTCGCCTTGTTGACATGGGAGCTGAGCCCTTTCTCATTTCTTCAACCTTGAGCGTTATTGTTGGCCAGCGACTGGTGCGCAGGCTTTTGGAGGAAAAGGAGCCATACAAGCTCACAACAAAGGAGCTCGCGAGACTTACGCCCTACTGCAACGTTGAAAAGATAACAAGGATTCTTCAAGAGCAGAAACTTTTGAGCCCCAAAGGAAGGCTTCAAGATGTGGAGTTCTTTAAGCCGAAACCAACAAAAGATTTTCCTGACGGATACAAAGGGAGGGTTGGGATTTACGAAGTATTGCCCATCACCGAGAGTATCAAACAGCTTCTTGTGCAGAAGGCAACGTCAGACCAGATTCAAGAACAGGCAGAGAAAGAAGGCATGCTCACCATGGTGGACGATGGCTTTATCAAGGCAGTGCAGGGATTAACAACCATTGAGGAAGTCCTCAGAGTTATTACAGAGTAAATGCCAACATATTCTTATGAGGCTATATCTTCAACCGGCGAGCGTATAGGAGGCAGGGAAGTCGCGGTCTCAGAAAGGGAACTCGGGCAACTCTTGAAAGCGCGCGGCTTGGTACTGGTGCAAGCCAGTAAAGAAGCAGAAAAAAAACAGGGATCTGCGTTTTCTGATTTTTTTGCAGGGTTTTTTGGAGTGTCTCTCGCAGAGAAGCTCATGTTCACGAGAAACTTAAAGGTTATGGTAGGAGCCGGAGTTGCCTTGCCCAAGGCCCTTGAAATTTTAACGCTGCAGGCAAAAAACAAACAACTCCGCAAGGCCTTGGAAGACATGCGCCAAAAAATATTCCAAGGGCACACGCTTTCTCAAACAATGGAGGCGCACCCCGCAGTGTTCTCTGAGCTTTTTTCCAATATGGTGAAGGTAGGAGAGGAGTCAGGAACGTTAGGCAGCGTTCTCGCGCAGCTCGCCTTGCAGATGGGGAAGCAGTACGAACTCAAAAGCAGAATCCAAGGAGCGCTGATGTATCCTGCCGTGATACTTTTGGCAATGATTGGCATTGGGGTTTTGATGCTCGTGGTGGTAGTTCCCCAACTGGCCCGTACCTTTAAAGAGCTTAACGTTCCTCTTCCCATTACCACGCGCTTTGTCATTGGGTTGGGAGAATTTTTCACTCAGCGCTGGTACGTGGCCGCCGTCCTCTTCATTGCGGGGATTGTTGGGTTTTGGAAATTTGGGAAGACCTCAAGAGGCAAGGCGTTAAAAGACGCTCTCTTTTTTCGTTTCCCCATAATTGCCGGTATTATCTTAAAAACCAATGCAGCAACTACGGTTCGTACCCTAAGTTCTCTTATTGCTTCGGGGGTTCCTATTGTGAGGTCTTTGGAGATTACTTCTCGAGTGCTGGGAAGCTCCAAGTTTCAGCAAGCCTTATCTTTGTCAGCTCTTGAGGTAGGCAAAGGAGTGAAGCTTTCTCAGGCCCTGCGCTCCTATACGAATCTTTACCCTTTGCTTGTGGTTCAGATGCTGGAGGTTGGCGAAGAAACAGGCAAGAGCGCGGAAGTGCTCTCACAGCTCGCCGATTTTTATGAAGAGGAAGTTGGGAACGCAACAAAGAACGTTGCGTCCGTCATAGAACCCTTGCTCATGCTTTTTATTGGAGGCGTGGTTGGGTTCTTTGCCGTTTCCATGATCCAGCCCATGTATTCCATTCTCCAAACCATTAAATGAACACTTGACAGTGTATATACAATGAGTATACTTAAAACATGGGAACGCTTAATATAAGAATCGATAAAAACATAAAAACGAGAGCAGGAAAGACACTTTCTGCTTTGGGTTTAGATACCTCAACCGCAGTGCGCATTTTCTTGCATCAAGTGGTGGCCGAGAAGGGGCTTCCCTTTACTCCCACAAGAAATTCTGCAACTATCCGTATGCAATGGGATAAAGAAGTTGCCATGGCCAAGGGGAATAGCCGCCGCTACAAAACCGCGAGGGAAGCATTAGCCGATCTTTAGAATGTACAGCATTATCCGCACGAAAGCTTTTGAACGTTCCTACAAAAGGCTGAAGCAGTCAGGCATGAAAGAGCAGGTTATTGATAGTTTAAAGAATGTCATTGATACGTTGGCATCAGGTAAAACGCTAGCGTCAAACCATCGCGACCACAAGCTTACCGGGTATTTTAGCGAGTATCGTGAATGTCATGTACGACCAAACCTGCTTCTTGTATATCAAATTGATCACGGCAATCTCATACTCATACTCGTTGATATAGGATCGCATCCTTATTTATTTGGTTAAATTTCGTGACCATTAATCTTAGACGAAAGAAATTGCGAAGAGGGTTTGGTCTTATTGAACTTTTGGTTACGATTGGGATTGTTGCGATTCTCGGCGCGATTGCTCTTCCTGTATCCCACTATCTTGAGGAAGATGCGGCTCTGGGCAACACGGCAAAAGAAATTGCGGGAACTTTGCAACTTGCCCAAAGCAAGACCTTAGCTTCAGAGGGTGCAGATTCCTACGGCGTGTTCTTTGACACAAATGCGAGCACCTACACTTTTTTCAAGGGAGCAAACTTTAGCCAGAGGGACACAGCTAGCGATGTAGTTTCCATTCTTCCCAAATCTATTGAGTTTTCCAGTGTTACGTTTCCCGCGGGGGAGGTGGTGTTTACAAAGATCACCGGATTTCCAAATTCTGCGGGAAGCCTTGGCCTTGGAGTAAAACAACGCCCTCAAAAAACCCAGAGCGTATTCCTTGGAAGTTCAGGAGAGATTAATACGTTAGTTTCTTCTATCCCCTCAGATCTTGCAAGGGTGAAAGATTCAAGGCACATGCACATTGCGTACGCAGGGAGAACCATTGCCACTGTGAGCGAAACCCTAAAGATTACCTTTCCAAACCAAGGAAGTCCTGTCTTCCAGAGTATCGTGATTGCAAATAACTTGGTACAGGGTCAGATTTTTTGGGAGGGAAGCGTGAACGTTGGAGTACAGGCCCAAAAACTCAAGATACATACTCATTTCTTAAATGACCCTGTTAACAACACGCTCTTTTCTATTCACCGAGACAAAAGGTTTAATACCAAAGGGTTTTTCCTTGAGCTTTCAGGCGATAGCTCAGGCAACGTCATTACCTATGATGATCAAGGTCAAACAACCAAAGGAACTTCTATCTATGTTTCTTCACCTGAGTTACAGTAAAGGTTTCAGCGTAATCGAGATTCTCATCGCGATATTCGTCATCGTGGTGGCTTTGGGGAGCATTTTAAACGTGGCAGTTGTTTCGCTCAAGTCGTCTTTTAATGCCAGAACAGCACTTGAAGCCTCATCATACGCGCAAGAAGCCTTAGAAGCAGTAAGAAATTTCAGAGACGGAGTTGCCTGGAATGTAGACGACCCTGCAAACGAGTACGACGGCCTTGGCGTTCTTGCAAAGGGAGTTGCATATCGCACAGCGCTTTCCTTAGGTAATCCTCCAAGATGGCGGCTTTTGCAGGGGCAAGAGACTTTGGGCGTTTTCACAAGAAGCATTGTGTTTGAACAAGGGCAGAGAGATAACCAGAACAATATTGTAGCTTCAGGAGGAAGCGCAGACCTTGATATGGTGAAAGTGACTGTCACTGTTTCGTGGCTAGAGCAAGGAACAACAAGGCAGTCGCAGCTTATCACGTATTTTACGAATTGGGGGCCATGAACCCCGCACCATTTTTCATATACTTATGAGATTCTTTCAAACATACCACAAAAAATGGTGCGGGGTGAAAAAAGGCTTTACACTCATTGAGCTTATAGTCTACGTGGCAGTACTAGGCATGGTGCTTGCTTCCTTACTCACGTTTTTGCTTTGGGCCGTGAAGTCTCAGACCAAGGCAAATGCAATGCGCCAGGTTCTTGCAGCAGGCCAGAGAGTCCTGGAAGTGATTTCCCGTGAAGCCGCGGGGGCGACAAGCGTCTACACTCCAACGAGCGTGTTTGGCGTATCACCTGGCCAGGTTTCGCTCCAAACCGGATCATACGTTCCTGCGGGAGAAACATCCTCCTTTATTGATTTTTATAAATGCGCAGATACGCTGTGCATGAAAAGAGAATCTCAAAATCCCTTGGCAATTACGTCAGATAAAGTTTCCGTGACAAGTCTTATCTTTTCCCATGTGGTTACGGGGCAGAATCGTTCTTCTTTGCAGATAACAATAACCCTTGCGGCTAAGACTTCTTCTCCAAATGCTGAATATCAAGCGTCCATCACCCTAACAGATGCCGTAACTTTGAGATCGTATGCCCAGTAGAAATAGACAACAAGGATTTTCTGCAATCTATGTGAGTGTTTTGGTCGTATTCCTGACCTTGTCTATCGGCGCGAATATTTTTCTCTTAGCTTCAACATCCCAGAAAACCGTCGTAAACGAGCGGCTTTCCCTTCAGTCTTTGTACGCTGCAGAGTCAGGAGTTGAGGATGCCTTGTTACGCCTTAAGAAAGGAATAAGCTGGACCAATCCTTTATCTGTCCTTGTTGGGAATGCGCAAGCTCAGACAACAATTTCCAATCTCGTCGGGGGAGCAAGAACAGTTCTCGCCACAGGTAACTTGGCAAGCAGGACAAGGAGGGTTCAGGCAGTGTACGCAATTGACAGCTCCGTGCCCTCATTCTTTTACGGAGCCCAGGTGGGGACAGGAGGTGTCGTAATGGACAACTTGAGCAAGATCACAGGGAATGTGTTTTCCAACGGAAACATCCAAGGATCGTCTGGCACCACGATTACAGGCACTGCAATAGTTGCAGGCCAAGCCAACACCATAACGAATGCTTCCATTACGCAGGATGCCTATGTTCAGTCGTGCGTGAATTCTTCAGTGGGAGGAATCTTGCATGCCGCAGCGCAGTCAGGGTGTACCTTTGCTTCACTTACTGCTTTAGGGATTCCGGTCTCGTCTGCTCCTCTTCCCATTAGCCAGGCAGAAATTGATGAATGGAAGCAAGATGCCTTGGCAGGAGGCGTGATATCTGGAAACTATGAATTGTCAGGAACCGAGAGCGCAACGCTTGGTCCTAAAAAGATTCAAGGCAGTCTTACTGTCCAGAATTTTGCCCAGCTAACTCTCGCTGGAACTTTGTGGGTGACAGGGAGTATAGAGGTGAAAAATTCTGCTCAGGTTCGCCTCGGCACTTCCTATGGAACTTTGAGCGGGGTTATCGTGAGCGACGGGAATATCACGCTCCAAAACAACAGTATTTCTTCTGGTTCAGGCCAGCAAGGAAGCTACCTTATGTACCTTTCCACGTCACCGAGCGAAGAAGCAATAAGGGTCAAGAATAATACGATTGCGGATATCCTCTACACGAGCCAAGGAGGCATAGATATAGAAAACAATATCCAGACTCGAGAGGTAACAGGGCACAGCCTTCATATACAGAACAACTCCACGATTACCTATGAAACAGGCCTTCAGAACGCCGCATTTGTTTCAGGCCCAGGAGCAGGATGGAATGTGAAAAGTTGGAAAGAAGTTGAATAGGAGATACACCCCGTAGTGAAACTTTGACTTGCTTTCGCAAACGAAGTTTGGTCAAAGTTCTACTACAGGGTACAATAGAAGTATGCTTGAATTTTTAACACTGCATCCCAACGCCTTTGGACTGGATATTTCTGACATGTCTTTGAAGTTTGTGTACCTCAAAAAAAGCGCACGGGGGGTTCACGTTGCTTCATTTGGCGAGTTTCCTATCCCAGAAGGTTTTATTGCGCAGGGAGAAATAAAAAAAGAAGAGGAACTTGCGGCTCTTATTAAAAAATCCCTGAGGACTCCTCAAGGAGAGAAGATTTCAACGAAACACGTGGTTGCTTCTCTTCCTGAAGAGCAGGCGTTCTTGCAGGTGATTCAGCTTCCTAAGATGGGTGTCAAAGAGTTGCAGGGAGCGGCTTCCTTTGAGGCGGAAAACTACATTCCCTACCCTCTGGAGACTGTGTACGTAGATTCTGAGTTTGTTGAGCCTGTCAAAGATCACTTAGATCATGCCGACGTTCTTTTGGCGTCTCTTCCAAAAACAATCGTTGATTCGTATGTCAAAGTTTTTGAAAAGGCAGGGCTTCTTGTGCAAGCGCTGGAAATAGAATCGCTCGCAGTGGCCAGAGCCCTGGTTCCGCAAGGGGTTTCCCTTGCGCCGCTGCTTCTTGTGGATTTTGGGGCAACGAGAACGAGCGTTCTCGTGTTTGTAGGGCATAGCATGAGGTTTACCGCGTCCATTCCTGTTGCTTCCCATCAGTTTACCGCCGCTATTTCTAAAGCCTTGGGCGTGAATTTTGCAAAAGCAGAAGAGTTAAAAAAAGCGTATGGCCTTAAACAAAGAGGAAAATCAGAAGGAGGCAAGGTGTTTGAATCCTTAGTGCCTTCGTTGGTTGACTTAGTGGAACAGGTGAAAAAATATATGGAATACTACGCGTCGCACGCAACTCATCAGCACCTGCTTAAAGAGGAGCGGACGATTCAGAAAGTACTCCTTACAGGAGGAGGGGCAAACCTTCCAGGCCTTCTTGAGTTTCTAGAGAGTGAATTAAACACAAAGGCGAGTATTGGAGACGCTTGGGTAAATATAGCGTCAAAGCCGTTCGGAAAACTTCCTTCTCTCCCATTTGAGGAATCTCTCAGATACGCTACCGCCTTGGGGCTGGCGTTACGAGGGTTAGACAGTACCCATGATTAATCTTCTTCCTGCTTCGTACAAGAACCGTTTGCGTTTAGAAGAGAACTTCCGCCTTCTTCTTATTCTCTCCACCGCTTTGGGAGTTTTTTTAGTGTGTCTGGTCCTGCTCTTTTTTACGGTCCGAGTGTACCTTTGGGGCGAGATCCGGGGGCAAGAGTTTCTCGTAGCTTCCCTCAAAGAACAATCCTCGGCAAGGTCAGAGGAGCTCAAGAACATTCAGGAGCTTAATGCGGAACTTCTTGCAATTTCAGGCCTCTATGAAAAACGGCTTTCTCCAACGAGCATACTGGAGGGTATTTCTTCTCATCTTAAACAAGGCATGTACGTGAGTTCTCTGAATATAGCTGCACGAGGAAAGATTACTGTAACCGGATTCGCAAATGTAAGAGAGGATCTGTTTGAGTTCAGGGGAGACCTCCAGAAAGACCCGCTGTTCAAAAATGCTTACTTCCCTCCTTCAAACTGGGTAAAGCCCGCGGATATCGTATTTTCTTTCAGCGCTGAACTACAATGACCCCCAAACGAAAAATTTTCATCACGATTCTCTGTCTCCTAGGTTCTTTGATTGTTGTTTTGACGTTTGGGATAGCCCCCCTTATACGGGGTATTTCCAAGGACGCTGGCAAACTTCAAACTCAAAAACAGGAGCTTGAGATTTTTGAGAAGGAAACCCAGGAGATTGAAAACTTCAAAATGTTCTCTCAAGAGAGGAAAGCAGATGTAGAGGGGCTTCATCGCCTTTTCGTTTCTTCAGAAACGCCCATCCCCTTCATTGAGTTTTTGGAGCAGTATGCAAAGCCATTAGGTATTGAACTGACTATTATTCCAGGCGAACCAAAAAAAATTAGAGAAGACTTCTGGCCCTCCCTGGATTTCCTCGTCTCTTCCAAGGCTTCGTATCCTGCAGCTTTTGCATTCTTGAGAGCAGTGGAAAACGCGCCTTTTGCCCTTGCCGTAGAAAACATCGCCTTTTTAAGTGTTCCTTTGTCTAGTGACGTTGCATTTACCATAACTCTCAAGGCATACACGAAATGAGATTACGCATAGGGACATCAAAAGAATACCTAAAAAAAGTTCCCCACACGCTTGGAGAACACGCATTTTTGTTCACCCTGTTCCTTATTGCCTTGGCGGTAGGGATCAGCGCGCTCGTGTTTTTCTTCTCTGTTCTTTCCAATAAACCGAGAGAGACTGCAACGCAGACAGAGTCAGTAGAACTTCGCAAAGACGTTTTTGAACATATTCTCAAAGAACGAAGCCTCCAAGACCAGAAGGTACAAGACTCCAAGACCGTGCTTCCCAAAGACATCTTCCGCCTCAACAGGTAACATTGACCAGAGAGGAGATTGGGGGTATAACAATCATGTATCAAAGGTAGTTCACCTTCGGTGAACCCTGGGGCATTTCTTAACGGTTCGCCGTTCCGCTCTAAGCGGAACATGGCTCACCTGAAATGCCCGACAAAACACAAGCAGTTGTGTTTTGTCTCCATAGCTCAATGGATAGAGCGGCTCTCTTCTAAAGAGCAAATCGAGGTCCGACTCCTCGTGGAGACACAAAAGGATATGGTGGGCGTAGCTTAGCGGCTAAAGCGTCGCTCTGTGGCAGCGAAGATCGCGGGTTCGAATCCCGTCGCTCACCCCAAAATTATGGGTCAAACATTTATCACAATTACAGAAGCTGCGCGGCTTACGGGGCAAAGCGATGCTGCCATTATGCGCGTGATCAAAGACTGCCTTCAGCAGCCCGGAGTCAACCCCGAGGAGATTCTTAGAAAAGAGCCGAGAGGCAATGGCTTTCTTTACGTTGTGAACAAGGAAGTGTTGCTCAGAGAGCTTGGAGGAACAAAGGAAGAGCAACAGCCTGCTCAAGAAACGAAAGAAGCCCCAGAGCTCAAGCAAACCCCTTCGACAGGTCGTTCAGACTCTGAAGAGTCCTCAGACTCGAAGAGTTCAGGGCAAGCAAGCTCAGGGCAAGCGCTTCTTGAGGCGAAAAATGAAATGATTGCAATGCTGCAGAAGGTAGTTGATACACAAGGAGGGCAGATTGAGGACTTGTCGGGAAAGGTCGACCAGCTCATTGAGCGCGACCGCGAGACAAACATTCTCCTCAAAACCCTTCAGGATAAACTTTTTCTTCTTTCCGGCAAAGGCGAGAACAAAAAGCACGCCTAAGAAAAATTACTTCTCTGGATCTTCCAAATCAATTCCCTCGTCGTCTTCGTCAGAGTTGGATTTTTCTGTTTCAACACTCTCGTCGTCAGATTCTTCTTCAGGTTCCTCTGTTATCTCGTTTTCATCTTCTGGGTTAGCAAAAGAGTCTATAAGTTTTTCGTATGCCATTGTTGAGAGATAGGTCTTTTAAAACGACCTTTTAAATTACGAAGTTCATTATAGATAGCCAAGAACCCTTGTCAACCCCGTTGTCCACAGGCTTGCAAAAGACCGAATTTTTTGCTACATTTACAAGGTATCCGCCTTCGGCGGACCCAGGGAAACCTTCGTTATGCCGTCCCTCGCTAAGCTCGGGACATGGCATATCAAGGTAGGTTTCCCGACAAAAGCAAAGCAGTTTGCTTTTGTCCCCGTAGCTCAACGGATAGAGTAGCTCACTCCTAACGAGCAGATACAGGTCCAATTCCTGTCGGGGACACAAAAAACGAGGGCCCATAGCTTAGAGGAAAAGCGTTAGTATGGCATACTAAAGATCGTGGGTTCGAGTCCCACTGGGTCCACCAGAGGAGGGTTGGCAGAACGGCTATTGCGTCCGCCCCGAAAGCGGATGGGAGCAATCCCTTGCAGGTTCAAATCCTGCACCCTCCGCCAATACAGTTGATTTTTGGGGATTTTCGTGATACTCTACTAAAGACAAACTATGTCTTTTTTTAGTACAGAAAAGAAAAAAACAGAAACTCCAAAAGAAACGCAAAAGCTTGTTGAGGAGCTGGGGAAGAGAGTTCAAGAACTTCAAAACGATTTGGCAGGATACAAAAAGGCAATGAAAAGCGCGGTGACGAAAGTGGGAATCGTCAGGTTTAATCCGTTCCACGAAATAGGGTCTGACCAGAGTTTTTCCTTGGCGTGCTTAGACCAGGAGAAGAACGGATTTGTTCTCACGAGCCACTATCTGAAAGATCATAATCGCGTATACGCAAAGCCCTTGAAAGAAGGCAAGTCGGAGTATTCACTGTCTGAAGAAGAAAAGGAAGCAATAGCGAAAGCAACGACCAATGACCAATAACCAATAATGGATACCAATGACAAGACCACCCATCGTAGTTGTACTAGGGCATGTCGATCATGGCAAAAGCTCTCTTTTGGAAGCAATTCGGGAGGATTTTAAGATTACTTCAAAAGAGTCTGGCGGCATCACCCAACACATTGGAGCATACCAGGTTGAGCACCAGGGGAAGCAGATCATTTTTATTGATACGCCCGGCCACGAAGCGTTTTCTGCAATGAGAAGCAGAGGAGCAAGGGTTGCAGATATTGCAGTTCTTGTTGTTGCTGCAGACCAGGGCGTACAGCAACAGACCAGAGAAGCAATCTTAGTAATTCAAGAAGCAGGAATCCCCATGATTGTTGCGCTCAACAAAATAGACAAGCCAGGGGCAGATGAGGAAAAAGTGAAACGAGAACTTTCTCAGAATAATGTATTTGTGGAATCGTTGGGAGGAAGTGTTCCTTGTGTGAATACATCAGCAACTGCAAAACAGGGAATTGGAGAGTTGCTTGAGATGATTCTCCTTGTTGCAGATCTTGCGCAGTTAATCTCTGATCCGCGAAAGTCAGCTCAGGGCATGGTCATTGAAACTTCTCTTGACAGCAAACGAGGAAACTCAGCGACTCTTCTTGTAAAAGACGGGACGTTGAGGGCTGGAGACATCGTGGGGACGAGAAGCGCGTGGGGCAAGGCAAAGATTCTGCAGAACTTTGAGGGAGCATCTGTACAGGAAACTTCTTGTACACCAGTTGTCATGGTGGGCTTTGAAGAACATCCCCACATTGGAGAAGAGTTTCAGGTATTTGACAGTGAAGATAGCGCCCGGGCGTTTCTTTCCTCTAAGGTAAAAAAAGAAAGTACAGAGGTTTCTTCATTGTCTGGCAGAAACTTTCTTAACATAGTACTCAAGGCAGACGTGGCAGGATCTCTGGAGGCTTTAGAAGGTATGCTGTCTGTTCTTCCTCAAGAGAAGATTGTTTTGAGAATCGTAAACTCTGGGGTTGGAGATATTGGGGAAGGAGACGTTCGTCTGGCGCAAGGCACTAATGCAAGGGTTTTGGGATTTCGCACAAAGGTGAATGCGAGCGCGAAAGAGTTTGCAGAAAGGGAGAGCATCCCCCTAGAAACGTTCGACGTTATTTATGATCTCATTCAACGCGTTCGTGAAGTCATGGAGAAAAGCCAAGAGTCCCAGCTCATAAGAAAAGACATTGGAAGTTTGAGAGTGTTAGCGGTATTCTTGCGAGAAAAAGACAGGCAGATTATTGGAGGCAGGGTTGTTGACGGAGAAGTTACCAAAGGCGTTAGCGTGGAAGTAGTGCGCAACGGAGAAATTGCAGGCCAAGGCCGCGCTCTCAATGTTCAAAAGAACAAAAAAGACGTAGACAAAGCTCTCAAGAGCGAGGAGTGCGGCCTGCTTTTTGTGGGGAGTATCCAGGCAGAGGCGGGAGACATCCTCCAATTTCACATTCTTGCCCCTAATACTATATAGCAATGACCAAAAATAGAACTTTGCGAGTGAGCAAGCTCTTCAAACGAGAGCTTGCAAATATCTTTCTCCACGAGCTCGATTTTCCCGACGGAACGTTCGTTACCATACTGGATGTTGAAGTTTCCCCAAACTTGCAGCAAGCGAAAGTTTATATTACGATTACCCCAGTAGAGAGATCAAAGCAAGTGTTCCTCATTCTTAAGAGAAACATCTTTGCAATTCAGCAGAACTTGAACAAACGCCTCAAGATGCGGCCTACCCCAAAGATTTCTTGGGTTCAGGGAGATTATGCCTCCCGCGCTCAGAGAATTGAGGAGCTCTTAGAACAAATTGAGAAGAATAAATAGCGGCGCCTTGGCCGAGCGGCTAGGCAGGGGACTGCAAATCCTCGTACGGCGGTTCAACTCCGCCAGGCGCCTCAAACAAGAATGCCGCGGTGATGGAACGGTAGACATAAGGGGCTTAAAACCCCTTGAGGGTAACCTCGTGAGAGTTCGACTCTCTCCCGCGGCACTAAACGCAAAAGCGGTCTCGCCTCATTAGCGGACCGCTTTTGTCCTATCTGCGTCCTATCCTTCTAACACCTCAATGTAGGTACGTTTGGCTCCGAAGTTGAGTGCTTGCCAATAATCTGGGAACCAGATATCTACGATAAAGTTTTTACTTGGGTGCATGCGGTCTTCTA
The DNA here is from genome assembly GCA_007375675.1 of Parcubacteria group bacterium Greene0416_39. Classification (GTDB taxonomy): domain Bacteria; phylum Patescibacteriota; class Minisyncoccia; order Minisyncoccales; family UBA10102; genus VMEU01. The sequence continues at coordinate 59,144 of VMEU01000001.1, forward strand.
CCACAAACACCTGGTCGCCGTAGAGATCCGGGAGCTTAATTTTTGTTCCCATAGGAAGAAAGTTTGCTGCCACAATCCCTTCCCGAACTGTGGTTCCTGCTGCTGTGATAAACGGCGTGTCGTCGGTCTGCCAGATAGTGGAAGAGTACGCGGTTACCACCACCTTGATTGTTTCCGCTACTATTTCTGGCGTTTGGGGCGAAGAAACCGGCAGGAAAGCACTCGAACTCACGAGAATTCCATTGTCCAGGTCATTTCCTACCCCTTGGGCTAATCCTTTTGTTCCAAACGTCGCAAGTGCTGCTCCAAGAAAGAGTCCGGCAACCAAGGCTAGCGCGTGCTTTTGAACGTGTTGCATATAAAAACCCCTTTTAGGGGCACACACAGTATAGAATAGGGAAGAGGAAAAGTCAATACCTGCGCCTTGCGGCAAGTTACCAGAGGGGAACAAGCGATTGTATGGGATACCCTGATTTATCCACAGGGTTCGTTTGACAGTCTTTACTGGAGTGCTAAAATTCAATCCTGGATGGGTTACTTTTCTTGTATGGTTAAGACGGTCTTCTATACAATATATTGGATAGTTGGAACATGAATTGCCCAATGTGTCAAAGTTCTTCAAAGGTTATAAACTCCAGGAGCGCAGACCATGGGAAAACCGTAAAAAGGCGCAGGGTTTGCATGAAATGCGCCAGGAGATTCACCACATATGAGCGCATAGAGCTTGTAAATGTCACGGTCTTAAAGCGCAGCGGGGCAAAAGAGCCTTACATGCGCCACAAGCTTCAGCTTGGGATGAGAAAGGCCTTGGAGAAGAGGCCGTATACCGAGCAGCAATTTGAAAGATTGGTCTCTGGGGCAGAAAATGATATTTTTAACAGGGAACACGATGTCATCTCTTCCGAACAAATTGGCCAGATTGTTCTTGCGCATTTGAAAGTATTTGATAAGGTTGCCTATCTGCGTTTTGCTTCCGTGTACCGGAGATTTGGGAGCACGAAAGCGTTTGAAAAAGAGATTGAAAAACTCGAAAAGGGAAAATGACTTCCATGCAAAAAAATCTTCTTGTACTCTCAAACAAAGAAAAGGGCGCGGTGAACGCCAGATTTTCTGAAAATGCTCTCAAGATGCTGCGCAAGCGCTATCTTGCTGTTGACGAGAAGGGAGTGCAGGAAACTGCAGCCGATATGTTTGCAAGAGTCGCAAGCGCGTTGGCAGCAGTGGAGAAAAACTACGGCAAGAAAGAACAGGATGTTAAAAAAGTCGCGCGGGATTTTTTTAACATCATGTCAACAAAAGAATACACTCCTGCGGGCCGCACGATCACCAATGGAGGAGGCGAAACCCCGGTTATTGCAAACTGCGTTGTCTTGCCTATTCATGATTCTATGGAGAGCATTTTTCAAACCCTCAAAGACGCGGCCTTGCTGCAGCAGGCAGGTTGCGGCCTTGGCTTTGATCTTTCTGAAATGCGGCCTGCTGACTTCCCTACAAGAAAATCTAGAGGGAGAGCTTCGGGTCCCGTTACTTTTTTGAAGGTGTATGACTATGCGTTTGGAACCATTAAGCAGCAGGGCAGGCACGGCGCGAATATGTCAATGATGAGGGTAGATCACCCAGATGTTTTGGATTTTATTCATTGCAAAGAAGTGGAGGGTGAAATCCACAACTTCAACATTTCAGTCACCGTCACAGACGAGTTCATGGAACAGTTAGAGAAGAACCCCAACAAGCAGTGGTGGTGCGTATTCAATAACAAGAAATATAAGCCCAGAAAAGTGTTGCGCCATCCCAATGGGAGTGTGTACGGAACAGAGGAGGTAGATATTAGCGCAAAAGAGGTTTTTGACGAGTTGGTGAAAGGAGCGTGGACAAACGGAGAACCTGGCATTGCGTTTATTGACACGGTGAACAAAACCAATCCGCTTCCAGGTCTTGGCCCAATCGCAACGTCTAACCCGTGCGTGACAGGAGATACTCTCATACCCACTGAGCAAGGTTTTCTGACAATGGAGGAGCTCGTAGAGAGGTATGGCAAGGGCGGTGTCAAAATCGCAATCGATGTTCGTGTTCCCAAAACCATTGCCACTTCTCTTGTTGTGGAAAGTCTTATTGGCAATGGAGGAGAAGAAACAGTTCCTGTGCTGAATCTTTCGTTGTATGGAGAAGAAGGAGTGGGAGAAGTATCTAAAGCATGGAAGACAGGGGTGAAAGCAGTGTATAAGCTTACGACTCGTTCTGGCTACGAACTTGAAGCAACCGCGGAGCATGAAATTTTTACACCAAAAGGAAAGGTTCCTCTTGGGGAACTTCAGAAAGGAGATACGTTACTTCTTCAGTCGCGAGAAGGTCTTTGGAGCAACGAAGCGAAATTGCCCTTTACGTTTTCTAACGAGGTTCGAGGACGAAATGGCCACACGTATCGGTATAACTTTCCGACTGAATGGAGTCAACAGCTCGGGCAAGCCTTAGGATGGCTTATCGGAGACGGCTGGATACGAGAAAAACCAAAACAAAACTGCGTAGGTTTTACCTTTGCAGAGGAAGATAAAAAAGTTTTACTGTATCTCAAAGAGATTTTAAACAAGTGGTATCGCAATAGCACTTCTCAAGAAATCAAAAGGCACAACGGAGTGTACCATTTAGTGTATGGTTCGAAAGATTTTATGCAATATATGAAGAACTTGGGAGTGAAAGCGGTACGTGCCCAAGGGAAAGAGGTGCCCTCTACTTTATGGAAAGCACCTAGAGAAGCAGTCATCGGATTTCTTCAGGGACTTTTTAGTTCCGACGGGACCATTAATATTTTTGAACCAAATCAAACTCGGTATATCCGTCTCACCTCCAAGTCTGAGAAACTCCTCAAGGGAGTACAGCTCTTGCTACTGAATCTTGGCATTCGTTCAACCGTATACAATAGAAGTAGGAAACCGAGTATGAAACTTGGATACCCCAACGACGGCGTACTCTTTGAGTTGCAGATTACGAAGACGAACATTCCGATATTCCTTAAGAAGATCGGATTTCTTGGAACCCATTACACAAAGAAAGCAGAGATACTTAGAACGTGCTCCTACTATCGAGAAACCTTTGAAGACAAGGTGAAAGAAATTCGGTTTGTTGGAACAAAGAAGGTGTATGACCTTACAGAATCCCTCTCCCATTCTTTGGTTGCAAATGGAATTGTCATATCAAATTGCGGCGAACAATATTTGCATCCGTATGACAACTGCAACTTGGGATCCATTAATCTTGCGGCATTTGTAAAACAGGGAAAAGTGGATTGGGCAAGACTCCGTTTTGTCACGAGAACCGCAACACGGCTCATGGACAATGTGATAGACGTTTTTGACTTTCCCGTAAAAGAAGTGACTGACTTAGCCAAGAATAACAGGAGGATTGGCTTGGGCATCATGGGTTTTGCTGATATGCTCTATCAGCTTGGGGTGCGCTATGATTCCAAACAAGGATTTGCGTTAGGAGAAAAAGTTATGGGCTTTATTACTAATGAGGCCCATACAATGTCTGAGGAGTTGGCAAAAGAAAAAGGCGCATTTCCTAACATTGCAAAGAGCGTGTTTGCCAGATCCAAGAAAAAGATGCGCAACGCTGCCCTTACCACGGTTGCTCCCACAGGTTCTATCTCCATGATGTTTGACTGTTCTTCTGGCATTGAACCAAACTTTGCTCTTTCTTATGTGAAACAAGACAAAGACGGCGTCCAATACCACTACCTTAACAAATACTTTGAGGAAGCGGTTGCCAAGTTGAAGCTTGCGGCAAAAGAAAAAGACGAGATTCTCCAGGAGGTTGTGGGAAAGGGGACCATACAGCATATTGGAAAGCTTCCAAAGGCATTGCGGGATACGTTCGTGATCTCCATGGATATTGTGGGACTTGACCATATGAAAATGCAGGCTGCGTTTCAGAAGCACGTTGATAACTCTATTTCCAAAACCGTCAACTTCCCAAATTCTGCGACCAGAGAAGATGTTGCCGGAAGTTTTGTAGCGGCTTGGAAGTTAGGGTGCAAATCAGCAACCGTGTATCGTGAAGGAAGCAGGGTGGTGCAGATTCTCAACCTTGGCACTGGAGAAAACCTTATTGCTCCCACTGCGCTTGGAGTTGGGAAAGACAGCATAGAGAAACTCGACTTGCGCATGGACCAGCAACGTTTGGCCTCAAGGCCAAGGCCAGAGGTGATGACAGGCAAAACCTACCGTGTGAAAACAGGGTACGGGAATCTATACGTTACCGTGAACAACGATGAAAAAGGAGTGCCTTTTGAGGTTTTTGCAACCATTGGGAAAAATGGAGGGTTTTTCCAGGAACAGTCAGAGGCCATATGCAGAATGATCTCTCTTGTGTTAAGAACAGGGGTAAAAATTGAAGAAGTGGTGGAGCAACTAAAGGGCATTAGAGGGCCAATGCCCATATTCACAGACAAAGGCACTATTCTTTCTCTGCCTGACGCCTTAGGCCGTATTCTTGAAGACCACGTGAAGTTTGCTCCAAGAGTGGAAGAAGCAGTTGCGAGGCCCGAGAGACAGGAAGTACTTCCTTTTATAGAAAAAAAACAGACCATTGCTGAAATGGGTTTTATGCCAGGATGCCCTGACTGCGGCTCCCCTTTACTGATGTCTGAAGGATGCATTAGCTGCAAGGAGTGCGGATTTAGCCGCTGTATGTAAAATAATGCGAATCTACAAATCCATGCGAATGTACAAATCTATTATATTCGCGGCATTCGCACATCATTTGTAGATTTGCATTATGCTATTCTATACGGGCAAAGGAGACAAGGGGAGTTCTGTTATCGGGAAAAAGAAGTTTCCCAAAGATTCTCCTGTGCCCGAGGTCTTAGGCGAGCTCGACGAACTAAACAGCTTGATAGGACTTTTCAAAAGTACTGAAAAAGGGAAACCATTTTTTTTAAAACTTACCAAGGTTCAGGAGACTCTCTTTATCATTCAAGCGAGAATAGCGTGGATTCTCTATCCAAAATTCTCCTCTCCCCAGGTCTTAGGAGAAAAAATAAAGGAGCTTGAAAAAGAGATTGAGAGAGCTGAAAAAACAATACATCCTGAGCGCGGTTTTGTGATTTCTGGAACCAATGAAACTTCCTCATGGCTTGATTATCTGCGGGCCGTAGCGAGAAGAGTGGAAAGGAGGGCGTATACTCTTTCCCGCCTTCGCCAAGGCTACGGCGGGCAGGCCAAAAAATATGCAGTTCCAAAAGAAATACTTGCGTATCTCAACCGGCTTTCAAGTTATCTGTACGCTTTAGCTCGGCTTGAGATTCACAAGAAAAAACTCAAAGAACCAAAACCAAGTTATAAATAATAATGCAAATCCACAAATGACTGCGAATGTACAAATACGAGTATTCGCGGCATTCGCATATTATTCGTAGATTCGCATTTTACTATGAACCGCACCCTTTTTGCCTTCCTTTTACTTATAGCAATCGGCACTATCACAGTAAGACTTCTCCCTCATATGCCAAACTTTACTCCCATGGGGGCGCTTGCGCTTTTTGTTGGGGTATACCTCGCAAAGGCTCACAAAGCCGCTCTGTTACTCCCGTTGCTTGCGATGTTCTTATCCGATCTTTTCATTGGATTCTACGATGCAAAGCTTATGGCAGTGGTGTACGGAAGCTTTCTATCTTATGGCGTTATTGGAATGTTGGTTGTCAAACAAAAAAACGCTCAAACAGTTTTGCTCGGCAGCATTGGAGGAGCAGTGATATTCTACCTTACAACAAACTTTGCCGTATGGGCGTTTTCCAGCTGGTATCCCCATACGCTTTCAGGCTTGATGCTTTCTTACACGCTCGCGCTTCCTTTTTTCAAGTATACCCTGTTGGGGGATGTGTTTTTCTCCGCGCTTTTCTTTGGCGCGTACGAGTTTGCGAAGACGTACATGGTACAGCGCGAAGCGAAGATCGCGGTGGTTCCTTAGGAGCGGGATAATAGTAGATGAAGACAGTCAAGTCTTTTGTAAAAGAATCTCTTGAGTATTCATTTTTTGGGACGCAAAGGTTCGCCATTGAAGCGCTCACGAAAACTCAGTCTCAGCAATGGCACAGGTTTGATATTTTGCGCAGGCTGAGCCTGAACCTTATTTTCCTTGGAATTTACGGATTCATCGTATGGCAGACATTCCAAGGGAAATTTACCTTAGGAGAAATGACCCTGCTCATTCAGCTTGCAACACAAACGCAGTTTCCCTTGTTTGCCTCCTCCTTTATTGTTGAACAAGTTCAAAAAGCTCAAACAGGGAGTAAAGACTTTTTTGAAACTCTCGCGTTAGAGCCTGCCATTAAAGACAGACCTAAGGCAAAAGAGCTGCAGGTTGTGAAGGGCAAAGTGGAGTATCAAAACGTGTCATTTCAATACGAAAAGGGCGCAACAGTTTTGCAGAGAATATCTTTTGCCATACCTCCTGGAACAAAGCTCGCTTTGGTAGGAGAAAGCGGAGAAGGGAAAACCACCATCGCAAACCTTCTCCTGCGCTTGTACGAGCCCTTTGAGGGCGAGATCCTTATTGACGGCATGAATATTAAAGAAGTAACCCAATCCTCTCTGCGAAAGAATATTGCGGTTGTATTTCAATCTCCCTCTTTATTTTCAGGCACTGTCCGAGAAAGTATTGCGTATGGCACAGACGAGGCAATAGAAGACAAGATCGTGCGCGCCGCAAAAGCGGCAAATGCCCACGACTTTATCATGAAGCTTCCTCAAGGGTATGACACCTTGATTGGAGAACGGGGAGTAAAGCTGTCAGGAGGGCAGCAGCAAAGAGTCGCCATTGCAAGAGCAGTGTTGAAAAACGCCCCACTATTGATTCTGGACGAAGCAACAAGTTCTTTGGACAGCAGGTCAGAGAGAGAAGTCCAAGGAGCATTGGAAGTGTTGATGCAGGGCCGCACCACTCTTATTATCGCGCACCGCCTCTCAACCATTCAAAACGTAGACACTATTGTTACCCTCAAAGAGGGGAGGGTAGATGAAATAGGAACGCCCGGGGAGTTGGCCTCAACAAAGGGCATTTACGCGCAACTGCTTTCGCTCCAGCAAATGCCTTTGCTTTTGAGGAAACAAAAACTCAAGCAGTACGACATTGAGAGCGGGCCGCCCTCGCCCAAAGGGCGGGGCGAGCCTCGCTCAAATTTCGCAGAAATTTGAGCGGGTGATGGGAATCGAACCCACGTGCCTTGATTGGCAACCAAGTGTACTGCCATTGTACTACACCCGCACTTCGGCCTTCTGGCCTCAGTGTGCCGCGGGGGTGAATTGAACACCCGACGCCAGCCTCTTCCAAAGGCCGTTTTGGACTATCTCATCTCCCTTGAAAGGGAGTTGGGCGCTATTTGCAGGATTATTGTTGGGACTCACCCGCTAGTCTCTACACCTTCCGAGAAACTACTACCCTTCTCGGCTTGGCTCGGGATTGATCGTCCCAGACGATTTTTCCCCGAATTCACCCAATTTTTCAATCCGCCTTACGACGGAAAGCCCCAAAGAGTTTAGGGCTGCGCTCTACCACTGAGCTACCGCGGCATCTGACAGTTTATGCAAAGAGCTGCTTTATGCCCTCTATCCATCCCATAATCCGGTGGAAATTCTGTGTATCTCCTACACTAATCTGAATTGTCCCAAATGGCAAGCGGTTGTAAGGTCTTTTCCCCAAGCTCGATTTACTAATTCCGTAGTAAACTTTCTCAAATTGATTTTTAGGTAACCCAGTAATCTCTTGCCAATATTTTAATGCTGTTTGTTCGTTAGTATGTTTAAATATTCTTACGCCTGCTCTTACTCTAGATTCGGGTATTTTTAAGATGTTCTTTAAAAACTCTAGGAATACTTTAACCAGTATAGGGTCTGTATTACTTAAACTAATCTTATGGTAGGTACGCTCTTTTCCATTTTTGATTATTGGCTTTTTATATCCTTCTCCCCAGTAAAGCGCAGTTCCTATTAATAAAAGTTCTCTTTGCGACAGTTTTTTGATTACTAACTTTGCATCTTTGCGTATTTGTTTTGCTTGCTGTTGGGCTAAGTGAGTTTGAAGTTGATTTTTCTTTATTAATCCTCTTAGAGATCCTTCGTGAACCCGCCGCTGAATTCTCGCATGAGCTTTTTCTGATAAAACAAGTCCGGTAAACCAGCCCGAAAGCGTAGCTTTCGGAATTCCAAGCTTGGTTGTAATCTCGTTATAGCTATACCCCTGAAGACGTAGCGAGAGCGCCTTTTCCTTATCACTGCGCATTACATATACTATAGCACAGCCAGTTCAGGTTTCAATATGGATAACCCTGGAAGTAGTATTGCACCGCTTCCTTATAGGTATTTTCAAACTCTATACTATCAACTTCTTCTTTTGTTATCCACTTGAAAGCCTGATGTTCCGGGCTCAGCTGTATTTCTCCTTTTTGATAAGCACATTGAAAACCTACAAGGAAAATACAAAAATCGTTATCCCTGTACTGTGATTTTGTATCTTTAATAGGGTCAGGTTTTCGAATCCACGCGTGAAAGATTGGGCCAATTTCGTATTGCAGCGCCTCCCCTAATTCTTCTTTTGCTTCCCGCGCCAAGATTTCCCGCAAATCTTTATGGATTTCTGATTTTTCCGTTCTGCCCCCAGGGAGCTCCCAAAGCCCTTCAGTATCTTGAAGGATCAAAAGTTTCTCGCCGTCTGCTATAAAGGCTTTCAGGCCGACATGGAAGGTTTGGTGTTCCCGTTTTTCTGGCATGGTATTTTGGTGGGCAGCAGAGGATTCGAACCTCTAACCCCCGCGATGTAAACGCGATGCTCTGCCGTTGAGCTAGCTGCCCCAATTCTGGTGGGTGCGCGGGAGAGGATTTGAACCTCCAAGCCTTGCGGCACTAGGCCCTCGACCTAGCGTGTTTACCGGGTTTCACCACCCGCGCGTGCTCTACTTTGGAGGGTACAGTACTGTACCCTCCTTTGCTGGTTCCCCGCCCGCCTCACCCGCCAACATCTCCGAAGTTGTGGCGGGTTGGGCGGGTTCTGCCACTGCAATTCCTAATTCTTTTGCCTTGAGCTTTGCCCTCTTGCCTTTAGCTGTTCGCAAGTAGAAAAGCTTTGCCCTCCTCACTTTTGCGTGTTTCACCAGCTCAATTTTCTCAATGAGAGGGGAGTGGAGAGGGAAAATTCTTTCCACTCCTACGCCTTCAGCAACCTTTCTCACGGTTATGGTTCCTTGTATTCCTTTGCCGTGTTTGGCCGCAAGCACAAGGCCCTCAAATACCTGGATTCTTTCTTTATCTGTCTCTTTTACTTTTTGGTGCACCCTAACTATGTCGCCAGGCCGGACTTCAAGGAGGTCTTTTCTCAAATACTGTTGTTTGAATGTTTCAAGTTTAGTGGTCATAGTTTTGTGTGTTACGAGATACAAGATTCTCTAAAACTTTCTGTAAATCTTGGGGCAGTTCTGACTTAAACTCTTTTTTACTTCCATCTCTCATACCTATCTTCAAGAAGGTTGCGTGGAGAAACTGCCGCTTGAGGCCTTGAGGGATGCTTTGGCCCTTGAAAGCGTAGAGTTTATCTCCTGCAATGGGGTGGCCAATGTGCGCAAGATGCGCTCTAATCTGGTGCTTTCTCCCGGTCTTTGGCGTTACCTCCAAGAGGGTGTATTTTTCAAAGCGCTGAAGAACCTCAAAGGAGCTTATAGCTTCTCGTTTCCCTTCAGATCCCGGTTCTCCTGCAAGATATACTTTTTGTTTCCTCTTGTCTCCCTTTGACCTTCCTACCAATGTTTCAATTGTTCCCTTGTTTTCCTTGACGTTGCCTTCCACAAGACAAACGTATTTTTTCTCCACCTTCCTTTGCTGGAATTGTTTTTGGAGAAAATCAAGAGTTTCTGGATTTTTGGCGACAAGGAGAACCCCTGAAGTATCCTTGTCGAGCCGGTGAGCTGGAAAGGAACCCTTCGGCAAGGCATTCTTGATCCCCTCAATATCAATACCAGCCGGCTTATCTACAACCAGTAGCGTATCATCTTCATAGAGAATTTTCAAGTTCATGATGGTGGACGCACCCCGGCTCGAACGGGGGACCTTCACAATGTCAATGTGACGCTCTAACCAGCTGAGCTATGCGTCCATGGTGGGCGTGGATGGACTCGGACCATCGACCTCGGCCTTATAAGGACCTTGCTCTGACCACTGAGCTACACGCCCCCATTATACTTTTCTTGCCAATCAACCTTTCAAACTCTTCTCGCTCCAATGTTTCCTTTTCTATCAGGGCTTTGGCTATCTTGACAAGCGTTGGCCTTTTTTGTTTCAAAACGTTCTCCGCCTTTTTTCTCGCGACTTCTACAAGGCCAGATACCTCTTTATCTATTTCTTCGGCAAGTTTTTGGGAATAGTTCACATATTCTCCAATGTGCGCGAACGGGTGCTCCTCCCTTTCTCCAAAAGTTACGGGTCCCAGCGATTCAGACATGCCGTATTCTTTCACGAGGCGCCGTGCAAGATCTGAAGCCTGCTGAAGATCATTGCTCGCTCCCGTGGTCACATCTTTGAATACCAACTTCTCTGCGCAGTATCCTCCAAGAAACGTTGCGAGTTCATCCAAAAATTCTGCTCTGCTCTTTAAATGTTTTTCTTCTGAAGGGAGTTTCAAAGTGTATCCTCCAGCTCTTCCTCGGGATATGATGGAAACTTTGCGCACCGGGTCTGCGTGGGGGAGCGAAGAAGCAACCAAAGCATGGCCTGCTTCATGGTACGCGGTGATCTCTTTTTCTTTTTTGGAAAGAATGTGGCTTTTCCTTTCAGGGCCCAAGAGCACCTTGTCTATGGATTCCAGAAGTTCTTCTTGGGAGACTATGGTTTTGTTGCGCCTCGCAGTAAGAATTGCTGACTCGTTCATAAGGTTGGCAAGGTCTGCCCCTGAAAATCCTGGGGTTCTCTCTGCAATTTCCCGTAAAGAGGTTTTGGGAGCCAATGGTTTGCCCAAGGAATGAATCTTGAGGATTTCTTCCCTGTCATTCACGTCAGGAAGGTCAAGAACGATTCTTCGGTCAAAGCGTCCTGGCCTCAAAAGAGCAGAATCCAACACGTCAGGGCGATTGGTATTGTGAAGTAGGATAGGGCTTTCTCCTCCAAAGAAAGCTTCATTCTCGCAGCCACAGAAATCGTAGACGTAACCGTCATAAGGCAACTTCCTGATCGACTTCACAATCGCTCGTTTCGTGCTTGCTTTTCCGATTTTTGGATCGAGGGGATTTTGTGTTTTCCCAAATCCAAGCCGATATGCCTTGGTTTCTTGGAGTGGCTTCCCATCCCTAATTTTTCTTCCCGCTTTCACCGTAAATTCACGAATATAGCTTTTGAATCCGTGCATTCGAGAAAGCCAGTTTAATCCAAGGATTAGACGCTTGCTTACCGAAGTAAGCTCGAGGCGTCCTCGTGTATCGGTGTAACCGTCTCCTGCTGCATATCCTTTGAGAAATTCAGTGTAGTATTCCTTTGGAGCTTCAAAAAGGAACTGGGGCACCTGTTTATTTTTTGCGCCTTTCCCACAGTGAAACGCAAGGAAGCTTGCGACAGGCTTGCAGTGGTACACAATATTTATGGCGTTTTTGGTAATATGACGTTCCCGATCTGGTTCAAGGTGAAAGATGGTTTTCATCAGATATCTCACGTCTTCTATGTATTCCTTTTCCTTCTCATTGAAACAAAAATCGAGTTCTTTCCTGGCATAACCCTCGGCGGTATAGTATCCAAAAAGCCTCATCAATTCTGGGCTTACTTCCACTGTTTCTGGAAGTTGATCTTTATATTGGTAGTAATTCCTACTTAGCGCTCGCGGCACACAAATACCCTGTTGCCATTTTCCAATAGTTCTTTGAGAGAACCCCAGCATATTGCCAAGCTCTGTTTGCGACGTTTCTCCCTCATGAGTACGAGCAAATTGATACGCATACTCTACTGACTGAAAAGGCATAAAGAGTGGTTCCCATAGCTGGAGTTGGAGCTCGAGTTTCTGGCTAAACTTATGGCCCCGTATTTCTCTCCTGTTTTTATTGGTGCGATTTACTTTATATGGAAGATCTACAAGAATGTCCCCTGGTTTAATTTCACATACAGGTTTTGGAACCAGCCCTTGAGCATTCGTTCGTATAAATACAGAGTGATTCCCAGTAGTTCTGATAGTTCCTCCCATATATTCTACTTCGTAAATCTCCTGTACTTTGTGACGGAATACGCTCCGCACTTTCTTAAATGCGCTGTTCTGGAGATACGTCTTTTTTTGCGCAGAAAATCCTTTTCCAATTTTCTTTTCAAACCCAAGCACCTCTAATCTTTGCGACGGTTTTTCTACTCCTTCTTCGCCCTCTTGATAGTAGGGGTCTATGACTTGATCGATAGGAAGAAGCTTATCCTCCCCATTTTCTCGAATTAGTACAGGAGTATCACCGGTAACGCTTGCACCCATCACTATGCGTTGATCGTCTCGCTCAAAGCCGTCCATTTCCACTAAGATTTGGTTTAAGGTTTGTTCTCGTTCCTCGTGTCCGCCCGTGAATCCAGAGCCCCTCGTGCGGCCAATGGCGTCTAATTCGTCAATAAAGATAATGCTTCTCCCAGCCCTTTTTGCAGTAGAAAAGAGATCCCGAACTCTCGAGCTTCCCACACCCACGAACATTTCCACGAATTCAGAACCTGAAGCAGAAAAGAATGCGACTCCAGCTTCGTTGGCCACAGCTCTTGCCAACAGGGTTTTCCCTGTGCCGGGCGCCCCTACCAAAAGCACTCCTCTTGGGATGCGAGCTCCCATGTCTAGATACTTTTTTGGGTTCTTCAAAAAATCCACTACTTCCTGGAGCTCTTCTTTTGCTTCTTTGAGACCTGCAACGTCTTTGAACGTGACTTTTTCTTTTGTCTGGCCGTCTGCTCCAAATAACCTGGCGCGAGACTTTGTGAACTCAAACGCCTGCCCGAGTCCAGCTCTTGCCTGGCGGAACATCATCAAAAAGAAGAACACGAAAAAGAGCATGGGAAGAATCACAAACAGAAAAGGCGAAATCCAGGCCCCAATGCCGCCTTCCTTTCTCTGCTCAATTGTTACATTGTTTAATTGTTCTTTATCAACTCCTAAGTTGAGAAGCGTTTGGGAAAGAGAGGAATCAGACTCTTTGAGAGCAGCAACTTCAGAGCCGTCTTCCAAAGTTACCTTGAGCGCAGTCCCCTCAAGAACAATGCTTTTGGTATTCCCCTTGTTGATGTCTTGCACAAGCTCGCTCAAGGAGATCTGCTTTTGAGCTTCAAACGGCCGTGCAAAAAGCGAAAACAGCGCCGAGAGCACCAGGAGCGCCACAAACGCAACAAGAAGGTTTTTAGAAAAGTTTTTCATGGCAGAAGTATTCTATATGAAATAAGGTAAAATTTCAAGAGAAAAAAATGAGGCCCCATTGCTGGCAACAATGGGGCCTATTAGGGTTATTGAGATGCTTAGTGCATCTTTACTTGGATAGCCCTGCACCTTAGGAGTGCAAAGTTGTACCAGCGGCACTGGTTCTTTAGCGTTGAGGTACATATCCCTTCCCTGCATCTCTCTTGCCGAGAGGGTTCAAACCCGCCTTCCAGGCACATCTTCACGGTTTCCACGATCGTGTCCAGGGGTATCTTGGTGGCTGGGATATCAGGGCGAGAGCGTCCTCCATTAAGGATATTGTTGGTCTCCTTGTGGAAGAACCATGTGGGATAATCTTTGAGCGCCCCCTCCTGCTCAATTTGCTTCCAGGGTATGTCGAGTTTGTTTCCCCGAGCCCACTCTTCGCGAGATCTAAGGACGCGGACCACGTCTCGCATGTCAAGGCGTAGATGACTGGTAGGGAGGATCTGAATGTGACCGCTCGGATTCTTTACCACTACCACTGCAGCGCCGAGGAAGCGCGCAAATGCGGGAGCTTTGGGGTCGTCCCCCTCTATCACCGTAATCCACTGCTGTTTGCCATTGAGTTGAAGCTCCACCTGTCTCATGGGAAGGAGAGATGTGGCCGCGAACTGGTCCGCCTTTTTCAAATGTGCGTTTAGGGTCATCTCCGTATACTGGAGAACAGCATGCAGTCCCCAGCCTTGGAGCTGAAATTCCATGACTGTTACCGAGAGATCTAGCGCAAGGTTCGGTGGATTTTTGTCCGTGTGGAGGACTGCTCTTAAGATCTTCCTCCACCGGAACTCCTGGTCAAGCCCCAGGAACTTGGCAGCCAGGGTTGCGGCGCACTCGTTTTTCTGCGTCTGGTCGCCAGTGACAACATGTTCATCAACGATCCTGTGCTTGTTGCCTTCGTCCCTAAATGCGGCACCAAGCCCAAGAAGAACGGTGTCCTCTCTTTGCGCGAGCTCCTCGACGTTGTCTTGTGCAGTGAGGCAGCGAAACTGCGCTGTGTTTACCCCAGGCAGCTTTTCTTCTCCATGTTGTTGAAGGAGAAGTACTGCCACCAACTCGTCCAGATGCGCTGGGCTTCCATGAGTGACGATTTCTGTAATCATCAACCTCCCCCTTGTTGTAAACTCGAGGAGTAAGTCTTGTCCTCGGCTAGCCTTGCTTATATCATGTTCTGTAAGCTTTGTCAATGTTTTTTATCGTTCAATACCTTGGAATCACTCCATGATATACTGAAATATGAAAATACTTGTTCTGTTACCATGTTTGTTTTTTCCTTTCTTGGCGTTTGCCCAGCCTATTCTCATCAATGAGATTGCTTGGATGGGGAGTTCAGTTGAGGGCGTTGATGCAAACCAGTGGTGGCGCTACGAATGGGTGGAGTTGTACAACAATGCAGATACTGTTGGAATGGTAGACGGTTGGATGTTGGAATTGTATCGCGACAAATTGGACTTTCGTATTCCCCTCAAAGGAGCAATTGAACCAAAAGGATATTTTTTGATTGGAGCTTCAGAGAAAATTAAGAATCTCAACCTCAACTACGCGAATCTTGCGGGAAAATTCGTGAACTCCGGACAAAAAATCGTTTTGAAAAACAGCGCAGGCGAAATTGTAGACGAGGTTGACCCCGTTAGAAGCGAGGCTTCTAACGGGGTTGATGCAACAAAAGGCTGGCCCGCAGGGGATAATGAAACTAAACGCACCATGGAGCGTGTAGCTGGGACTGTCCCAGCTACGTGGCAGACGAGCAGGGACTCGGGAGGAACGCCAAAGGCTCAAAACAGCAGCGGAGCGGCGGCGAAGCTCATGGCGCAGAAGCTTAGCTTCCCTGGGAAGCTAAGCTTCAACAGCAAAGCCGTGGCTTTGAAGCCGAGCGAAACAAAAAAAGACATTTCCATGTCTTCTGACGAAGAATCTCAAGACCTTTTCAATTCTACTGGTCTTGTTGCGTTGGTTCTTGCTCTAGGGTCGTCTGCTGCTGCGGTTCTGCTGCGGCGGCGCTTGTCGCGAGTCTAAGGGACATTCGGTGCTCCTGGGGGCTAACCTCCAAAATCTGGAAGGCATAAGTTTCCCCAACGTTCACGGTTTCTTCCATTTTTGTTTTAGTTCCAAACTCTGAAATGTGGCACAAGGCCTGGATTTTAGGCTCAATCTCCACAAACGCTCCAAAAGGATTCAGTTTTGTTACTCTCCCCTGAACCATGCCTAGCTTTGCATACTTTTTCTCAACCTCTTTCCAAGGATCTTCCTTGAGCGCCTTAAGCGAGAGAGAAACTCTTCCATTTGCAATATCAATGATCTTTGCTTGTATTTTATCTCCTATCTTAAGAAACTTTGAAAGGTCTTCAATAATTTGCCAGTCAACCTCTGAAATATGTATTAACCCTTCAATAGGTTCGGGGGCGCCAAATTGCATGAACGCCCCAAAGTCAACAACTCCGGTGATTTCTCCCTCTACCACGTCTCCCAGTTTGTAAGAAGAGAGAAGCTCTTTCAATTTATTTTTCTCTTTTGATTTCTCTGAGAGAATGATTTTTTGGTCTCTTGGGTCAAGGTCAAGGATTTCAACCTCAAGCTCTTGGCCCATGAATTTCTGCAGCTCTCTCAAAATCTTTGTAGGGTCTCCTCCCTCTACCTTTGGATAATGCTCTTGCGATAACTGGGAAACCGGCAAGAACGCCTGAATGCCGTTGAGTTCAGCCAAGAGGCCGCCCTTGTTTGCTCCCACAACCTTCACTTTCATGATTTCTTCCGATTCTTTCTTCTCCTGGAGTTCTTTCCAAGAAAGTTCTCTTCCTGCTTGTCCGAGAGAAAGCTCAATGTAGCCCTCTTCGTTTTCAAGCTCCACGATTTTTGAGGCAAGAGCGTCTCCAACAACAACTCCTTTTAATTTGGTTTTTTCCACCAGGAATTCTCTTCCATAGATAATGCCCGTGCCTCTTGGCCCCAAGTCTAAATAAATGGCAGAACGGCCAGTTCCAATGACTTTTCCCTCAACAATTTCTCCCAAACGAAAAGGCTTTAAGTATTCCAATTCCATACCGTTTTACTTATACTCTCCCTTGCGCACGCTGTCAATAATTGATATACTGAAGTATTAATTCAAATTTCTACTACAGGGTATGCAGATATTTTGGAAAGGCCAGGCGTGCTTTCAGATTCTCACATCCCGCGGCAAAGACAGCCAGCTTTCAATTGTTGTTGATCCTTACGAGGAATCCATTGGGTTAAAACTTCCAAGCCTTCAGGCCGACATTCTTTTGGTTACGCACAATCATTTCGACCACAACAATGCAAAAGACGTGAAAGGATCCCCCTTTGTCATTTCAAATCCAGGAGAGTATGACGTGAAAGGCGTGTTCGTGCAAGGGATCTTTTCATTTCATGACGATACCCAAGGCAAAGAAAGAGGCAGTAACACCATATACCGTATAGAAGTTGAGGGCATGAGGATTTGTCATTTGGGCGATTTGGGCCAAAAAGAGCTTACCCAAGAACAGCTCAACCAAATAGGTGATGTGGACATTTTGTTTGTTCCAGTAGGGGGCGTGTATACCATAGACGGCAAAGAAGCTGCGCGCATTGTAAGCCAGCTTGAGCCAAAGATTGTTATCCCCATGCACTATGCATTGCCAAAGCTCAAGGTGAAGCTTGAAGGCGTGGAAGAGTTTCTCAAACCCATGGGAGCAAAAAATGCAGTGGCTGAACCCAAACTCCTAGTGAAAGAACGTGATCTTGTGAATGAAGAAAGGAGAGTGGTGGTCTTGACGCCATGATCAAAGAAAACAAACCGAGCGCCATAGGCAAGGTTGAGCCAAGAGAAATTGTGCAGGAGATGAAAACTGCGTATTTAGATTACGCAATGTCTGTTATTGTTGCAAGAGCTTTGCCTGACGTAAGAGATGGATTAAAACCAGTTCACCGGAGAATTCTGTACGCAATGTACGAAATGGGGTTGACCCACGGAGCGAAATTAAGAAAATCAGCTGGCGTGGTAGGAGAAGTGCTTGGAAAGTACCATCCTCACGGAGACATTTCCGTGTACGACGCTTTGGTTCGCATGGCCCAAGATTTTTCCATGCGCTACCCCTTAATAGACGGCCAAGGAAATTTTGGTTGTTTCACAAAAGATACCGAAATCCAACTGACCGATGGGAGAGCCCTCTCTTTTGGACAACTAATTGAGGAACAGAAAAAAGGGGAAAGGCATTGGACCTTCTCATTTAATCAAAAAGAAGAAAAAATTGAGATAGCGGAAATTAAGCGTCCCCGCCTGACGAGAGAAAACGCAGAATTAGTGGAGGTGGTGCTTGATAACGGAGCACAAATTCGATGTACCCCAGATCATCGATTTATGCTTCAAAACGGAACATACCAGGAAGCCCGTTATCTTTCTCAGGGGGATTTTTTGATGTCGATGCTGGAATATACAAAAAACAAAACATCCGCTTTTGAGGCGGAAGTTTTGGGAGTCGCAGATAGTACCGGTGCTTCGGAGTTGTCGTCTATTCCTATACTAGCAAACCAAGCAGTTCTGTCAAGTGTGTCCACGGAGCCGTGGACGGCACGGGAATTGCACCCGTCGACTTCTGGACGACAACTCCGAAGCCGGGACTACCCGCCGCCCACGGCCCCTCTATTATACCTACGAAAAGTAGAATGTATCAAGGTGAACAATGTAAGATTCCTTGAAGAAAAGACAGATGTGTACGACATCACAGTAGATCCTTGGCATAACTTTGCACTTGCAGCAGGTATTTTTGTTCACAACTCAATTGACGATGACCCTGCGGCGGCAATGCGTTATACGGAAAGCCGCATGTCTCGGGCAGGGGAAGAACTGCTCGAAGACATTGAGAAAAATACCGTTGACTTCATTGATACATACGACGGAATGAGGCAAGAACCCAAGGTTCTTCCTTCTCCTTTGCCCCAACTTTTGTTGAACGGCACCTTGGGAATCGCGGTGGGAATGGCAACCAACATTCCTCCGCATAACTTAGCAGAGGTTGCAGACGCAGTAGCCTTCCTTATTGAAAATCCCAAGGCAGACACCGAAGATTTATTTCAATTTATCAAGGGGCCGGATTTCCCGACTGGCGGAACCATTTTTAACAAACAAGAAATGATTGCGGGCTACTCACAGGGCAAAGGCCCTATTGTGGTGCGAGGCAAAGCAGAAGTGGTGGAGAATGACAAGAAGAATCAGATCATCATTAGCGAGATTCCTTTCCAGGTGACCAAGTCTACTCTTGTGGAACAGTTTGCAAACCTTGTGCAGGAAAAGAAAATTGAGGGAATTAGAGACATCCGCGACGAGTCAGACAAAGACGGCATGCGAATTGTGTTTGACCTTGCAAGAGAAGCCCAGCCCCAGAAAATTTTAAACCGGCTCTACAAATTTTCAGACCTGCAAAAAACATTTCACTTAAACCTTCTTGCCTTGGTAGACGGCATTCAGCCCAAGGTTCTTTCTTTGGCTGAAATCCTTCTGCTTTTTCTTGAGCACAGAAGGAATGTGGTTTCAAGGAGAACCCAGTGGGAGTTAGACAGAGCCAAAGAGAGAGCGCATATCTTAGAAGGCCTTGTAAAATGTCTTGGCAGCATTGACGAAGTTATTAAAATTATCAGACGGTCAGATGACCGGGACGACGCCAAAAAGAACCTCATGGCGCGCTTTAAGCTTACTGAAATCCAGGCAAACGCAATCCTAGACACAAAGCTTAGCCAACTGGCAAAGCTTGAGCGAAAGAAAATAGAAGAAGAATTAGTTGCGCTGAAAGCAACAATCAAAGAACTAACCTTAATTCTTGCAAACCCCAAGGAAATTGACCGCATCATTGCAAAAGAACTTGAGGTCGCCAAGGCAGCCTATGGAGACCAGAGGAGAACCAAAGTGGTGGTGCAGGGCCTTGGCGAAATTGCAGAAGAAGATTTAATCCCCCAGGAAGACACGGTCATCACCTTAACCCAGGGAGGGTACATTAAGCGTATTAATCCCGCCACCTACAAAATTCAAAAGAGAGGAGGAAAGGGCATTGTGGGCATGAAAACCATGGGGGAAGACATTGTAGAGCACTTCCTGTATGGCCAGACCCACGACTCTTTAATGGTGTTTACCGATTCAGGCAAGGTGTTTCAAATACCCGTGTATGAAGTCGCAGAGGGAACAAGGGTTTCTAAGGGCAGAGGTCTTCTCAACTTTATTGACCTTACTCCTCAAGACAAGGTATTGACCCTTTTTGCCATTGGCAAAGAAGACATTGTGGCTGGCAAAAAATATCTGGCCATGATTACCAAAGACGGAATAATGAAAAAAACCCTTTTGGACGACTTCAAAAACGTGCGGCGTTCAGGACTTATTGCAGTAACCCTTAAAAAGGGAGATCGTCTGCAGGGAGCGCAAAAAACCACTGGCGAAGACGATATCATTATTGTGACAAAACACGGCAAATCCATTCGCTTCAAAGAATCGCAGGTGAGAGCAATGGGAAGGCAGGCCGCAGGAATCCACGCCATACGCCTCAAAAAAGGGGATGAGGTTATGGGGATGGACATTATCCCTGGTTTGCCGTCGCGACTCTTTATACTTTCAGAAAATGGGTATGGGAAAAGCACTGACGTGAAAGAATACCGGATACAGAGCAGGGGAGGGTCTGGAATCAAAACCGCAAACGTTACCTCAAAAACAGGCAATCTCGTGTTTGCCAAAGTTCTTGAGGGCCCAGAAGAAGACTTAATCGTGATTTCAAGAAAAGGCCAGGTAATACGAACTCCTGTTACGTCTATTCCTAAGATAAGCCGCTCCACGCAAGGCGTGCGTTTCATGAGGCTTGATGAGGGAGACAAGGTTGTGTCGGCCGCTTGCATGTAATATGATAAAGAAAATGAGAGCCCACTCGTTATCTCTTCTTCTTGCAGTAATTCTTCTTTTTGTTGCGGGCGGTTCTGTCTTATCAGCGCCGCGCACAGATATTCCCGCACCCTCCAGCCCTTCTCCTCAAAACAACGGAAGCGCAACAATCCCTGTAACCTTGCAATGGAGCAAGGTAACATTTCCTTTTGGCCTTGCTGGCGGGTATCTTTTGGAGGTGGTAGGCGGAGGCGTGAATCGGTCAGGAGTAAACAGCATATGGACTTCAGCAAATTCCTCTGTTTTGCCAGAACAGCTTGTGTCTTTGGCAGGGCAAACATACCAATGGCGAGTGCGCGCGTGCCTTGGAGCTATGCTTCCTACATCTGGAACAGAAGACAGCGTATGCGGCAATTGGGGCAGCGGCATCGCTGGATTCTGGACTTTTACTACCGCGCTTTCAAAACCCATTCTCCTTTTGCCAAAAAATAATGAACTTGCGTTTCTCCAGCCAATAGCTCCCAGTTCCACGGTTGATTCTGTAAAACTTGAATGGCAAAAAGTGCCGGGATTTATAGATAGTTATAAGATTATTCTTTCAAATTCCCAATTCGCTCAACCTTTTGAGTTCAAAACCCAGCGTACGGCATCAGGCACAGGATCATTAGAACCCGCAACATCTTTCTGGATTCCCAAACAACTCGTCTTTGTGCATAGTGAACCCTATTCCTGGAGAGTTGTTCCCATTCAGGGGGTAACCACCGGGCCCTCGTCTGATACGTGGAAGTTCATGATTTCGTTAGGAGAGGCAGAACCAGTGAAGCCAAAACCAGATACGCAGGCACCATATCCTTTAGTTCTTGAGTGGTCAAAGGTTTCTGGAGCCAGTAGGTATGCGTTTCAGGTCACAGATTCTAAGGGGGAGACAATTCCCGCAGACACTCCCCAGTTGTCTTTTCCCTTTCCCGCGGGCGCAAGGAATGATTTCTTTCGTATTGGAGAAAATTATACCTGGCAGGTGACTGCGTGCCAGACTCTTTCTCTGTGTGGCGTTCCTGGCGGGCCTTGGCGGTTTACGTTAGGGCTTGCCTCTCCCACACTGGAGAATCCAAAAGAAGGGTCTACCATTTCAAGCTCTTCTCCCACATTCAAATGGAGTAGGCCTCCGGCGCCACCCGGGGATCTTCGTTACTCCCTGGAAGTGGAAGGACCAAAAACCATTTCAGTAAACAAGTCTAGCGGCACAACACCAGTTACCTTTAATGTTTCTTCACTTGTTCCTGGTTCTTATATCTGGCGAGTGCGCGCGTGTAAAACTGACGGAAGCGCGTGCAGCAACTGGAGCGCGGACGCAACATTCAAGGTCCCCACCCCTGTTACAGAAATCGCTGGTCCTACAACTCCTACTTCAGGCGCCCCACCAACTTCACAAGAACCTTTTTCCCCTCTTAATGCTCCCTCTCTTATTTCTCCTGCGAACAACGCAAACGATGCCACAACCGCTTTGCCCCTCACGCTTACGTGGAACACGGTAGATTTTGAAGGGCTTAAAGGAGGTTATGCCGTTGAGCTGTTGAAAGCAGGGGATAATAAACCATTAAAGTCTGAGTGGGTCAAGAGTGACAAACATTCTTTAGATAACCTTTCTACCCCTCTTTTGAAAATAGGAACAACCTATAGATGGAGAGTTCAGGCGTGCTTGGGTGATTCCGCGCCTACTATTCCTCTTATCTGTAGTAACTGGGGTAGCGGTTCAGGATTTTGGGACTTCACTCCTACCCTCGTTAAACCCGTTCTTCGTTTCCCTGCAGACAAAAGTAATACTTTCCTGGAGAAAGATTCTTCAGGAACGAAGTCTGTTCATCTGGAGTGGAACGTAGTTGCAGGGGCAGAAAGTTACGTCGTTTCTCTACGTAATCTTAGTGAATCAAATGTGAAGGATTTTCCTGCTGGCACAAACGATGTTTGGATTAAACCCGAACTCCTCACGGTTAATAATCAATATACTTGGAAGGTCAAGGCTTTATCTGGCACCAATAAAAGTCCTGATTCTGCAACTCGGAGGTTTACTGTTCTTAACGAGCTTCCTGCGTCTGAAATTACTGCCCCTACTGAAAATCAGCAAATAACGGCTCCCGCATCGTTTACTTTCAAATGGAAGAGACCGTCAACTCTTTCCAATGATCCTCTGAAGTATAAATGGGCTATTTTGGAAGATTCAGGTTCCCCGAGTTTTTCTGGTGAGGTTCCAGCAACCGCAAGTTCCACAATGGAATTGCCTAACCAGCAATTGACGAAATTGGGCCAGTACACGTTTTATGTACAGGCGCTTGGTGCAGATGGCAGTGGAGCTGGTCAGTTAGGCAAGGTAACATTTTCCGTGGTTGAGCCAATCTCTGGTCAGCTTCTCATTTTCGACCCGGAGGCAGTTGATTACACAGTCCAAGGGGAAAGCCATACATTTACGCTAAAGGCGTTATCGAAAGTAGAAGCAAGAGCATTTCCACTAAGGGGGAATATAACCACGTTTATTCAAGGGGAATTCGTTCCTTTTCCCTCAAACGGCAAAAGAACCCCAGAGGGTTTTAGCTGCGTAAGCGGGTGTACATACAGTTTTAATAGGCAAGACGAACAGCACTCTGTTGTTATTGATTTTATTCTTCCCGGACAGACAGGGGATGTTCTTGGGTTTGCATCAACCCAACACGGAGGTCGTGTAGACCTTTTGGGGCAAGGCAACATTCTCTCAGCTTCAATAAAGCGTTTGGGAGCGTCTTGCGATCTCACAGGCAAGTCGGATCGGTGTGCCTCAGGTCTTGAATGCAAAGCAGAAGGTGGGGGAGCAGCGATCTGTAAAGCCTCGGCGACTGCAACAGCTCCAACAGCGCCGGGGGTAACTGCTCCTTCTTCAACAATTTTTTCTGTTGCTGACAAAGCCCTGAACGTTGCTTTTACTGCCCTGCTCATTGCTGCTTCGCTATTCGTGTTGCTTGCGGCGTTTCAGTTTGTCACTGGAGGAGACAATCCAGAGATGATTGCTGAAGCCAGGGGTAAACTTGCATGGGCTGCAGTAGGAATTGGCGTTGCATTGGTTGCCAAAGGAGCGGCAAAGATTTTGCAGGAGATTCTTTTGCCGTCTGAAGGCGGAGGTGCTCCTAAAGACCTCTGTCCTGGAATAACAAAATCTGCTGACGCTATTCAGAATCCTCTAAAAACACTCTGTTTCAGCGGGATTCTTGACAGCATTCTTAATGTTATTTTTACACTTTCTTTAATTGTGGTTCCTTTTGTGGTAATATATGCTGGATTCCTTTATGTGACAGGCGGAAGCAATCCAGCGCAGATTACCAAGGCCCGTGATACCTTGATCTGGACAGCAATTGGCTTTGGAGTTATACTGATTGCAAAGGGTTTGCCGTTTATTCTAAAGGACATCCTTGGGATTTAAAAAGCAAAGGTCGCAGTTTTTAAGAAAGAATTTTCTATATAACAAATCACCATGAAAAAAAGCTTACTAATTGGACTTCTGGCTTCTGTAATGTTTCTGTCTTTTGCCAGCTTGGTATTCGCACTTCCGACCGACATCGAGACGCTTCCTGAGGTGACTAAAGCAACTCTCTTTGGGGACACAGGGCTCATTAATAAAGCGGCAAATCTCATATTTACTGGATTGCTCATCGTTTCGACGTTCTTTATTTTGATAGCAGCGTTTCAGTTTGTCACTGGAGGAGGAAACGCAGAAGCTCTTGAAAAGGCGCGAGCCATGCTTATCTGGGCAGTAGTAGGAATTGCCGTTGCATTTCTTGCAAAGGGGTTGCCAACGATAATCTTTGGCGTATTGAAATAATAATAGAAATGAGAATAGAATAGAGTGGAAAATCAAAAGATGATTTCCGGCCCGCCAGGTACAGGACTGTACCTGGCGGGTTTTGTTTCTTGCCATTCATTGTACTTGAGCTCCAAATGAGGTAGACTTTTCTTGCGAGCCTCCGTGTTTGTCGGAGTGGCGGAACTGGAAGACGCGCTGGCCTTAGAAGCCAGTGGGGCAACCCGTGAGAGTTCGACTCTCTCCTTCGACACAATGAAAAACTTTTGCAAAGACTGCGGATATTCAAACTTCTATCATCTCACTACGTGGCTCCAAGATTTGACGAGCCGTTTCCTGTGGCTTCCAAAACTGCCAAAGAAAATTGAAGATTTTTTTGACGGTTTTCTCGCAACAGTTTTTACCGTTTTGAGGATAGCCAAATTCAGGGCTGATTTTACGGCACAAGACGTTCAATTGCGGTCTTTTTGTTTTTTGGAAGAGATGAAAAAACGAGGAGTAACGTGTTATGCGTTGAAAACAATTTTTGGCTACACCAATCACTTCAAGATGCGTATTGGGGAAAAAGTGTTTCATTTTGAAATGCTGCCAACCGCAGGGTTCAAAAGCAAATATACAAATCGTGTTGTTGACGACAAACAGCTAACCAAAGAATTTTGCAAAGAAGGTAATTTCCCTATTAGCCAAGGCCAATCATTTTGGTTTTGGCAAAAACAAAAAGCAGTTCAGTTTGCCCATCAGATTGGCTTCCCCGTTGTTGTGAAACCCAGAGGTGGATCTGTAAGCCGGCACGTTACCACAAATATAGAAGGCGTTGAGCAGTTGGAGTGCGCAATACGGAAAGCAACAGCGTATTCGCCCGCATTCATTGTCGAAAAATTTATTCCAAACACCTTTGTGTACAGGGCAACAGTTGTAGATTTTGATTTTGTAGTATGCGTACAGCAGCTTCCGGCAAATGTTGTGGGCAATGGTATCTTAACAGTACGCGAACTGATTGATAAGAAAAATAACAGTCCCAACAGAGGCCCGCTTCGCTCTCGCGAAGGCGAGGCGAGCAAGCCCCATCAAAAAGAGCATACGCTCTATACGATAGTTGAAAACGCAGTGACCGAAACATTATTGAGCAAAAAGGGATATACTTTTTTCAGTGTGCCGAAAGAAAGTGAGGTGGTGTTTTTACAATACGATCCATTTCTTAAGTTAGGGGGCGATTTGGTTGAAGTGACAAACACAGTGCACCCCGACAACCTTACACTCGTAAAGCAAGCCGCCAGATACTTTGATATTAGGGTTGTGGGAATAGACTTTTTGGCGCAAGATATTTCCCGATCTTGGAAAGAGCAGCAATGCGCCATTCTTGAGTTAAACAGCGCTCCGTGCATTGAGTTGCACCATTTTCCGTCTGCGGGAGAACCCACAAATCCAGCCAAAGCATTGGCTGACATGTTTTTTAAATATTATACATGAAGAATGTAAAATTCTAACGGGATGAATATCCTTTTATTGTTCCTTTATGGCTCCTTTAGTGTTTTTACGCTGCTTTTCCTTATTATAATGATAGAGTCTTTACTGCGAGGACACGACTTGCCAACAAATAGCAAGACAACTGAAAGTATTTGTAAAATTATATCAGAGTATAAACGTGAAGCCAGTAATTTTTACGATTTAGGGTGCGCCAGAGGCGCGCTCGCAATTCGCATAAAAAGAAGGTTTCCCAACCTTTCTGTTTATGCGTTCGACAATAGCGGTATACGTATTGTATGTGCTAAGCTGAGAGCCCTATTGGTAAGGGCAGACATACGCTTTGCGCAAGAAAACATTTTTGACGTGGATTTAGGCAACTCAGATATTGTCTACACGTATCTTTGGTATGACACAATGCCTTTGCTTGAGAAAAAATTGCAAAAGGAGTTAAAAAAAGGCGCCCTGGTAATTGCGAACACCTCGCATTTTCCCAATTGGGAGCCCATAAAACAAATCGAAACTTTATTTATCTACCGTAAAACTTAAAAAATTGCAGTTGAGTTTCAGCCTCTTATCTTAATTTTGCGTACCTTCTGGCGTTCCATTTTAGGAAGGCGCAAGGTGAAAATGCCGTCTTTGAGAGATGCCTCAATTCTGTTTATGTCAACTTCTTCAGGGAGAATGATCTGGCGGGAAAACGGCCCCCAGTAGCATTCCTGATAAAAGTAGTTTTTTTCTTCTTCTGGGTTGGGGTTGTTTCTTGTTCCTGAAATAGTCACCACGTCATTCTCCATGTTGATATCCAAATCGTCTGGGCCTACCCCCGCAACAGTAGACTGAATAACAATTTCTTGGTCTGTTTGGTACACGTCAACAGCGAGCTCTCCTTCTGGTTCAAACCATTCCTTTTCCTTTTTACTCATCTTCACCTCAATCTTTTTGCCTTTCTTAGGCTGCTTCTCTTCTTTGTTTTCCGTTTCTTCTTCCTCTTGCTTTTCTTTAACCTCCTCAGCCTCAACTCCCATGCTGTTCTTTAGTTTGTTAAAAAATCCCATACGTTTAGAGTTTGCAGACGCCTTTCATCTTTTTTACCTGTGAAATGATAAAGAAGAGAAAGATCGCTGTGCTACAAATTATGATGAGGGGAATGCCAAAGTGCATCCATCCCCCTCCTTTTATTATAAACAAGTTGAAGAAACCATGCAAGAGCGTGCTCAAAGAAAGGCCTGCTGCAAGAGTGAAGAATGATGGTTTGCGCCTACGGCTGGAAAGTACGAGAAAATAGCCCAGCATTCCAGAAGCTAAGGTATGAAGAAATGTTGCCCCAATAAATCTGAAAGCGCTCAAGGCGGCAATATGAGAAGGAAGCGCAAAAGGGCCAAGGCCAGCTAATATTAAGACATTCTCAAGCGCGGCAAATCCCAGAGCAGAGATTATCATGTATAGTATGAGGTCTAGCGGTTCGTCAAGCGCCGAGACCGAGTTTGAAAACACTTTCCATTTCACCACAAGGAATTTGAGCACCTCCTCTACCAAGGCAATGCCAAAGAATACATACAGAATGAAAAGGAGCTGGGGAGAGAGCAAAGAAAGCTTGAGCATGGGGCGCAGCGCGAGCTCAATGCCAATTGCAGGAATGGTAGCAGCCATGCCCCAGAAAAATACGCGAAGGATCATAGGGTTGGGTTCTGGGTGCACATCTTTTCTCAAGTAAAAGAGGAGCCACACGATGCTGGGCGCAAATCCAAAAAATATAAACAAAGGATAATTTATACTGGCCATTTTTCAATCATGAGTGTTTCTTTCTTGTTTTTCAAAGGAAGCTGCTGATAGATTTCTTCGGTTACAAAAGGAATAAAAGGATGAAGCATCTTTATTATATCTTTAAAGATTGATAAAAGCACGTACTGCCTTGCGGTTTTTCGTTTGGGGTTTTGGAGAATTGCTTTTGACTCCTCAAGGATTTTGTCTGCAAACGTGTGCCAGAGATAATGGTATAGGGTTTCTGCTGCATGAGAGAATCGAAACTTTTCAATGTAGCTTGTGGTTTTCTTTGCCACGAGAGAGAATTCTTTTTGTATCTTTCGGTCTTGCGTGGTGAGGCGGGGGATCGTCTTTCGATCGTAGTCCTGGGCGTTAAGGAGCAGGAATCTCGCAACGTTCCATACTTTGTTCACAAAGTTTCTGTATCCCCTTATCTTTTCTTCTGAAAGAATAGTATCTTTGCCTGGCATATTCCCGATAGTTAAGGCCATGCGCAGTGCATCGGTACCATACTGTTCAGTAATGCCAAGAGGATCTACTACGTTGCCCTTGGACTTTGACATTTTCTGCCTGTCTTTATCGCGCACGAGGCCGTGAAGGTACACGGTTTCAAAAGGTACTTTTCCCGTACAGTAGAGTCCAAGCATGATCATGCGTGCCACCCAGAAGAATAAAATATCCCAGCCCGTTTCCAGTACGGAGGTAGGGTAGAATGTTTTGAAATCTTTTCCGTTGGGAAAGCCCAAGGTAGCAAACGGCCACTGCCCAGAAGAAAACCACGTATCAAACACGTCAGGATCTTTTGTGAGGTTTGAAGAGTTGCATTTTGAACATTGCGTCGGTTCTTTGCCTTCGGTAGTAACCCAAGAAAAGCATTCATTGCATTGCCAGGCGGGTATTGCAATGCCCCACCAGTTTTGGCGGGATATGTTCCAGTCTCTGATGTTTTTCATCCAATGGGAGAATATCTTTTCTTGGTTTTTGGGGATGATGGCGATTTTTTTTCTTTTCACAGCTTCTGTTGCTGCTTTTGTCAAAGGTTCTACCCTCACAAACCACTGAGCCATGAGCATTGGTTCAATGACGCTGTTGCATTTGTAGCAGAGGGCAACGGTATGAGTATAATTTTGGTCTATCTTTTCCATGAGCCCTTTTATTTGCATGTCCTCTGCGACTTTCTGGCGTGCTTCAAGAACTTTCATTCCCGCATAAGGCCCAGCGACTTGGGTAAGTTTTCCATCTTGCGCTATAACCCGAATGGGCCCTGGAATTTCTTGTTTGTGCCTCTGCCACGTTTCAAAATCATTAAAGTCGTGCGCCGGTGTTACTTTTACTGCTCCAGTCCCGAATTCAGGATCTACTGATTCATCTGCGATAACTTTGATTTTTTTCTTTCCGAGCACTGTCTCTACTTCAAGCTCTTTGCCAATATATTGCAGGTACCGTTTGTCTTTTGGGTGAACCGCAATTGCAGTATCTCCGAATTTTGTTTCAGGACGAACAGTAGCCAATGTGATTGGCCCATACTTCATATAGTAGAGAGGGTCTTTTCTTTCTTCGTGTTTGATTTCAAGCTCTGAAAATGCAGTTCTGTGTTTGGTGCAGTAATTGACCAATCGTTCTCCGCGGTAGATTAGTCCCTCATCGAACATTCTCTTGAACGTGCCGTACACGGTTTTTACGATGGCGGGATCAAGCGTAAATGTATCGCGAGACCAGTCGCAAGAAGCGCCAAGTTTTTTAATCTGATTTCGCACCACTGCTCTGTTCTCCTGGGTATACCGCCATACTTCTTCGTAAAACTGTTGTCGAGTCATTTGAAACCGCGCCCTTCCTTCTTTTTCCAATTTCTTTTCGTATACCACTTGAGTCTCAAAGCCGGCATGGTCTTCCCCGGGGAGCCATAGCGTCTTTTCCCCTTTCATGCGGTGATATCGGATTATGATATCTTCCAATGCAATCATTACTGCGTTGCCAGCGTGGAGAGGATTGGATGCATTAGGAGGAGGCATTAAAATAGTAAAGGGTTTCTTGTGGTTCCTGGGGAGATTGTCTGGATTAAAAAATCCGCTCTTTTCCCACAAGGCATAGATTTTATCCTCCACCCGTTTGTGATCGTATGTCTTTGATAGTTCTTTCATCCTGGTATCATTCTAACATTCTCTCATTCCAACCGTAAATTGGGCTTGGCAGCAATACGACTGAGGGCTTTGCCATGTTTTTTCTTTGAGAGATTGAAAAACCCTGCTAAAGCGGGCATCAAACCATTGTCAGTACACAGCCCAGGAGGAGCGACTAAAACTTGTATTTTGTATTTAGTATCTTGTATTTTGTATCGTAACTGTCTCCGGAGTTCTTCGTTTGCAGCGACGCCGCCGCCAAGAACGATGCTTTTTGCGTTGTATTCGTAGGCGGCGCGCAGAGTTTTTGCTATCAATACGTCAATAATGGCTTGCTGAATTTCTTTTGCCATTGCACGGGTATATTCTTTTGATTTTCTTACTTTTTCTGGGCGTGACTTCCAGTCGTAGAGCACTGCAGTTTTCAAGCCGGAAAAGCTGAAGTCGTAATCTTTCGTGTGCATCATTGGCCTAGGTAATTTAGGCAGAGAAAACGAAATTTTAGAAAACGTTTCCCCCCTTCCTCGCTTCGCTCGGAAGCCGCGCCCACCCCCCACGTTTTCAAAATTTGTTTTCTCTGCCTCTTTGGCAATTGCTGGCCCGCCTGGATACGGAAGACCCAAAATTCTCGCGGTTTTATCAAAACATTCTCCTGCCGCGTCGTCTCTTGTTTCGCCTAGAATTTTATATTCTCCAAGCCCCGTTACCAACACCAGCTGGGTGTGTCCTCCAGAGACGAGCAAAGCAATAGCGGGGAAAGTGTTTTTAGTATTTAGTATTTTGTATTTAGTATTTTGTATTTGTTTCGGATTTTCATTTCCATAGAAAAACAGGGAAATGAGCATGTGTCCTTCCATGTGATCTATGGGAACTAGAGGAACGTTCCATTTTTTGGCAAGGTCTTTTGCAAACTCAATCCCAGTCCATAGACATGGATCAAGTCCAGGACCATACGTAACCGCAATAACATCAATTGCGGGCTGTGCGAAGACGCCGGCCTCTTGGAGAGCGCGCTCGAGCACAACCGGCAAGTTTTTTATGTGTTCTCGTTTTGCGAGCGATGGGTACACCCCTCCGTATTTTGCATGAAGTTTTGCCTGGGAAGCAATAACGTTTGAGAGAATGCGAAAACGAGGGTTTTTCTTCCCTTGAATCTCTAAAACTGCGATAGCAGTTTCGTCGCACGAAGTTTCAATACCTAATATTCGCATATCCTTGAGCATAAGCGAAGTATTGATTTTTTGCAATTTTTGAGGTAGAATTGGAATACTCTAGGGCCCCATCGTCTAGCCCGGTCTAGGACATCTCCTTTTCAAGGAGGTAACACGAGTTCGAATCTCGTTGGGGCCACCACTTATTCAAGGTGGAGTTTTGCTCGGAGCTCTTGGATTTTTTGTTTGAGCAGAGGATATTTTTTGAGAGCAATGTCTTCGTCAAGAATCTTTGTAGCTGCGTCCCTTGTTTCTTGCACGAGCTCAAGGTTGGTGAGCTGGGTCATTGCAAAGTCTGGAATGCCCCACTGTTTGGTTCCTGCAAAATCGCCAGGGCCTCGGATTTTCAGGTCTTGTTCGGCTAACTCAAATCCGCTGTCTAACTGCTCCAAGGCCTTGAGGCGCGCCCTTGCATTTGGGGAGTTTGATTCTGCAAACAGCAGGCAATACGATTGATGTTCTGCTCTGCCAACTCTGCCTCGAAATTGGTGGAGCTGGGCTAAACCAAATCGATCTGCTCCTTCAATCATCATCACAGCGGCGTTTGGAATATCAACTCCAACCTCCACAACAGACGTTGAGACTAAAATATCTGTTTTGCCTTGCCTGAACTTCTTCATCACCTCCTCTTTTTCTCTGGAGCTCAGCTTCCCGTGGAGCATGCCAACGCGCAGGTCGGGGAATACCTCTTTGGAAAGTTTTTCATACTCTTCTTTTACTGTTTTTATGTCTTCTCCTTCTGCCGTGTGCTCGGTCCTCTCAATGCGAGGACAAATCACAAACACCTGCCTTCCTTTTTGTACTTGCTTAGCAATAAACCCGTACGCGCTTTTCCTTGCAGAAGGAGGAACTACTTTTGTGATTATCTTTTTTCTCCCCTCAGGGAGTTCTTTAATAAGCGTGAGGTCTAAGTCTCCATATAGAGTAAGAGCAAGAGTTCTTGGGATTGGAGTTGCAGTCATTGATAAGAGGTGGGGGATGAGAACTGAACGACGAAGAAGCTTGGCCCGCTGCTTGATTCCAAAGCGGTGCTGCTCGTCAACCACCAAAAGGCCCAGGTTCTCAAACTTCACTTTATCTTCAATCAAGGCATGGGTGCCAATAAGAATATCAATGTCTCCTTCCAAGGTTTTTTTGAGAAGTCGGGCTCTTGAGATTTCAATCACATCATTGGGAAGTTTGGGGGAGACAAACCGGTCTGCGCTCCCTGTAAGCAAGCCAATCGTAACCTTAAACTTTTGGAGGATTTCACTCACTGTTTTAAAATGCTGTTTTGCAAGAATTTCCGTTGGAGACAGAAAGGCAACCTGCAGCCCTGCCTTCATTGCTCCAAGGGCTGCCATTGTAGCAACTATTGTTTTGCCAGAGCCTACGTCTCCTTGGAGCAACCGGTTCATGGGCCTTGGTTTTTCCAAGTCTTTCAAGATAACCCAGGCAGCTTTTTTTTGGGAGTCTGTTAACTGGAAAGGCAAAGAATTGGTGAGGCGCTTCATGAGAGGCGGATCAAAGGGTATGGCAGGAGCTTTCACCTCTGCTATTTTTTTGCGTTCCGCGAGAACAAAGAGAAGAATATAAAAAAGTTCTTCAAATGCAAAGCGTTTTGCGGCGGTATCTGCGCTCTCCATAGAATTTGGGAAATGGATTTGCCACAAGGCCTGCTTTACAGGAAGGAAGCGTTTCTCTCTTACAATTGATTCTGGGAGCGTTTCTGGAATCTCTGATATTGTTGCCAACACCCGTTTGATAATAGTTCTTAGCCATCGTGAAGAAAGCCCTCTTGTTTCAGGGTACACAGGAATTATTCTTCCCACATGGGTGAGTGAGGAACGGTCTTTCTCATGAGATGGGTTGACAAACGCAATCCCGTCTTTATCTCGTGTGACTTTTCCTGCGACAAGGACGACGTCACCATTAGTAAAGTATTCTGCAAGATACGGTTGGCTGAACCACACTATTCTCAAGGATCCTGTTGCATCTTTGAGTATTGCAGATGTGAGAGAGAACCGTTTTTTGAACGTCTGAGTCTTTTTAAGGTTTGTCAGTTCTCCCTTCACGCAATACGTTCCTCCCTCTTTAATGTCTGAAATCTTGGTGATGCGAGAGAAATCTACATAGGTGCGGGGGAAGTAAAACAAAAGATCTCGTACATTTGCAATGCCGAGCTTCTTTAATTTCTGGGAGAATGAGGGCCCTACGCCCAAAACTTCAGAGAGGGGAGTTGAGAATGTCATGGTTTACACTGAGCTTGTCGAAGTGTGTCCCCATGTGGAATCGAACCACAATTTTAGCCTTCGCCCCGCACCGTTTCTGTGCGTCCACGAGGAATCGAACCTCGATTTCAGCCTTCGCAGGGCTGCGCTCTATCCGTTGAGCTATGAACGCATAAAGGTGCGGGGCAGGCAGGGCTATTTACCCCGTACCGAGCTTTGCTCTGGTACGGGGCGCTCTATCCGTTGAGCTATGGGGACGTACATTTTTTATAGCA
The DNA here is from genome assembly GCA_007375675.1 of Parcubacteria group bacterium Greene0416_39. Lineage (GTDB taxonomy): Bacteria > Patescibacteriota > Minisyncoccia > Minisyncoccales > UBA10102 > VMEU01. Next base: position 92,304 of record VMEU01000001.1, read on the forward strand.
TACAACGCGACCCGTTGGTATAGGCAAGTTTGTATGCTTGTGATAGTATGGAGGTATGGCTGAAATGGTAAATTCTAAAAGGGCAAAGTTCCCTAGAGGGCTACAAAGAAGGTTCATTCAGAAAGTTCTCATAAACCTTTCTTTTGAGAAAGTCGCAGGTCTTTGTGGAGTTTCTCAGCGTACCATAAGAGATTGGCGCCGCGAAAAGTTTTTAATGGATTTTAGTGCCGTCAAGGTATTATGCAACAGAGCAAAGCTGCCATTCCCGCAACATATCAAGCTCAAGGATCGTTATTGGTATACTTCAAAAGGAGCCAAGTATGGCTGGAGTTTGGTGCTCAAAAAATATGGGAGGATTCCTTTAGATGAAGAGTATCGTAAAGAGAAATGGTATGAATGGTGGGAACGGGAGGGAAGGTATAAAAGGCATCCTATCATAAACGTTTCCAAACCAATCCGAAAACCCGCTTTTTCCAAGGAGCTTGCCGAATTTGTAGGTATTGTGTTAGGTGATGGTGGCATAAGTAAAAGGCAGATTACGGTATCTTTACACAGTATCGATGACAAAGAATATTCACATTATGTTTCTGCATTAATCAAAAAGCTTTTCCTTGTTCCTGTTTCAATTCGTCCAGATAAAAACGCTAAAGTTGTAGATCTTGTTATTTCTCGTACGGAGTTGATACGTTTCTGTACCCAGACATTAGGCTTACGAATCGGCAACAAAGTAAAACAGCAAGTAGATGTTCCTCATTGGATTAAACACAATAAGAGCTATATTCTTGCCTGCACCAGGGGACTTGTTGATACCGATGGTTCCGTATATCTTCACAGATACAAGGTAAATGGGAAGTGGTATACGTATTCAAAACTTTCGTTTTCTAATCGTTCCATGCCACTTCTTCAGTTTGTGCTTTGTACCTTTAAAACGCTTGGCATGAATCCTCGTTTAACCAAGTATAACGAGGCCGTACGTTTAGAAAGTAAAAACGACATGAAATCATATTTTGGTTTAATAGGAACTCATAACCCGAAATATTTGAAGAAATACAGGAATTAGGATATAATTAGATATAAGGGAGGAGTCGCATAGTTGGCCTATTGCGGCACTTTGCTAATGTGCTTGGGGAGAAATCCCCTCGTGGGTTCGAATCCCACCTCCTCCGCAGCAAATGAAATACGTATGGAGATGACGAACGAAGAACTCATTGAAAAAGCAAGGTCTATTGTAAAGCCAAAAAAGATGAGGCATGGTTTTACCACCGCAGATTGCGCTTGCGTTTTGGTTACAGAGAAAGGAAATGTGTACCTTGGCGTGAGCATAGATACTTCTTCTAGTATGGGATTTTGTGCTGAGCGTAGTGCTCTTGCGGCTATGGTTACCAATCAGGAGTTTAAGATTAAGAAGATAGTTGCTGTTCTTGAGGACGGTACTGTTCTTTCCCCCTGTGGCGTGTGCCGAGAGTTTATGTATCAAATCGATAGAGATAACTTAGATGCGGATGTGATAGTAGAAAAAGATAAAGTGGTTAAACTCAAAGATTTACTCCCTTTTCCATGGGATGAGAGCTTGTAAAGGGTTCCAACATAGTCCCGGGCGTTAAGCACTCAGCGTTTAACGGTTCACATATGATGGCAAAAATTTCAAAAGCCCTTGGTATTCCAATGGAAAGTTTATTGAAATAATTTATGAAAATTTTAGTTTTTCTACAAGGCACACTGATAATGCATAAAAACGCGGTTGGGAAAACCCGCGAGGAAATCATTGAGCAAGTAAAAGCTCAAGGAGAATCAGTTCGTGATTTTAGTTCCTATGTTCCTATCGGTAATGCCGTGGATAAACTGAAAAAATGGACAAAGCAGGGCGCAGAGATTTTTTATTTAAGTGCTTTAACTGAGGACAAAAAAGCGAGAGGCGATGAAATTATTGGCAAGGAGGGTATAAAAGTAGACCAGGAAATTTTGAACAGGTATGGGTTCCCCAAAGGAGAAATTTATCATCGCCAAAAAGGGGAAAGTTATGCTCAAATAGCTGAAAAGATTGTGCCGGATATTTTAATTGAAGATGATTGTGAGAGTATAGGCGGAGAAAAAGCAATGACGATTACTTTTGTTAGGCCAGAAATCAAGAAAATGATAAAATCCGTAGTAGTAAAAGAATTTAGCGGAGTTGACCACTTGCCCGATAATATCAAGGATTTATAGGAATTTGCCGCCACATCCTTCGCTAAAGCTACGGAGTGCAATGCAAAGAAAAACTTGAAATGCGCAAAAACTACACAAAGACCTACCATATTATTTTTGACTCGTTTGGAGTAGACAAGAAACTGCTCAACAGCGAAGAGTTTGTATTTGGGCTTCTTCTGGCAATTCCCAAACTCATTGGCATGAGAGTGCTGTCTGGGCCCAATGTGGTGCGGGATTATGACAAGGGACACGAAGGCGTTACAGGCTTTGCCATCATTGACTTTTCTCATATTTCAGTGCATACCTTTGTTGATACCAAAGAAGCATTTGTAGACATATTTTCGTGCAAGAAGTTTGACTACAAGAAAGCGCGCTCATATCTATATAAAACACTCAAGGTGAAACCAAAACAGGTTGAGACGCTAGAAGTAAAGTATCCGTGGGAATGAAGGAGGGTTGGCAGAACGGCAATGCACCGCTCTTGAAAAGCGGCGGGCGAAAGCCCTTAGAGGTTCGAGCCCTCTACCCTCCGCAGTGTAATAAATTCGCAGAGTTGTTGCAAAGTTCTTGACATGGTATACTGATGCGGTAATCATTTCCAAACCCCGTAGTGAAACTTTGGCATGTGGTTCCCAAAGGAAACACATCGTTGCTGAAAGCAGCCAAAGTTCTACTACAGGGAAAGGTCGAGAGGAATATAGCAGTGATGCAAGATATTTTTTCGTAAAATCGAACTATGAACAAGAAAGTCCTTATCATCGGCGTTATTGTAGTTATTGCGGTGGTGGTTTACTTAATGCAAGGTCAAGGCGGCACAGGAACTCCAACGCCAACCCCAACACCAACCCCAACAGAAGCCCCAGCTCCAGAACCAACACCTGCTCAGTAGAATTGAAAGTTTATGCACTTAGAAGCCGAGCTCCTAATTAAGGAGCTCGGCTTCTTAAGTTTGTTATGGTATGTAAATTTCTAATGGGATGAGGTATGATATACTATACATGAAATTCATCCCATTTCGGTTCGTTCCAAAAAGTTTCCTGGGAGTAGACATTGGCACATCTGCAATAAAAATTGTAGAGCTTCAGAGTTGGGGTTCTCGCAAGAGCTTGAAAAACTACGGAGAGCTCCAATCATCTTCTCTCTATGACAAACCCTTTCGATCCCTTGAAAAGAATACGCTCGTGCTTTCTTCAAAAGATATAGCGAGAGCGATAAAAGGCATTCTGTTGGAATCCTCCAGCGAGACTAAACGGGCAGTATTTTCAATCCCCGATTTTTCAAGCTTTTTCACCCATTTCTCGCTTCCTCCTATGACCAAAGAAGAACTTGGGGAAGCGGTGAAGTTTGAAGCACGCAAGCACATTCCTTTGCCCTTGTCTGAAGTCACCATTGACTGGCAAATAGCGCAGGGCCGTGTTGACAGCAAAACGCCATTTCAAATTCTTTTGGTTGCAGTTCCAAACGAGGTTATCAATCAGTACCAGGAGATAGCTTCTTTTGCGGGGCTCCAGCTTATTGCCTTGGAGGCTGAAGTATTCGGGCTCGTTCGCTCGTGCTTGGCGCCAACGAGAAGCCCGGTCGTGCTCTTAGATATTGGAGCGCAGAGCACCACGGTAAACGTTATTGTGAACAACGTTCTCAAAATATCCCACAGCACTGATATTGCAGGGAACAACCTTACCGAGAGAATCAGCCAGTCTTTGTCTCTTGACAAAAAGAGCGCGCAAGAGCAAAAACACGCAAAAGGCATGTTGCCGCAAGACCTTGGCGTGATTCTTTCTCCGCTTATTGATATGATAGGGGCAGAGGTTGAAAAGATCTCCCAGGAGTTTTTCCAAATTGAAGGAAAAGAAGTAGAACGGGTGGTACTGGCAGGGGGATCCGCGCTGCTCAAGGGTTTGAGAGAATACTTTGAAACAAATCTCAAAAAGCCAGTTGACATCGCAGATCCATTTGGCAGAATCTTTTATCCCCCCATTTTGGAGCCCACAATTAAAGAACTTGGAGTTTCATACGCCGTGGCCCTAGGCATGGCCCTCCGAGGATTAGAATAATGCAAATCTACGAATGACTTCGAATGCCGCAAATAAATACTATTCGTACATTCGCATATAATTTGTAGATTCGCATTATACTATTATGGTTGACCTTATTCCAAAACAAGCTTTCGCCTATCCAAAAAGAACAACACTATTTTTTTACGGAGGGCTTTTTCTGCTTATTGCAGTTGTCGCGGGATTTTGGTTCTTAAAAGTTCTTGGAACCAGGACTTTCTCAGAGATTACAAGCATTGAAGAACAGCTTTCAAGAGAAAAAACTCCAGAAGAACGAACGCTTGAAAAAACGGCGCTCACGTATGAGGAAAAACTCAAAGATTTTGCTTCTCTTGTAAAAAGCCGCGAGAACGTTTTGCCCTTTTTTGCGTTTCTTGAAGAGAATACCCACCCTGCCGTGTTTTTCACAAGTTTTACCCTCACCGTAAAAGAAAGAAAAATTTCTCTTTTAGGAGAAGCCCTGGATTTTAAAACTCTAGATCAGCAGCTCACGATATTTCGCGCAAGCGAAAAGGTCGCGTTCTCGGAAGTATCAGATATTGCCATTGGAGACAAAGGGAGGGTCACGTTTCAATTCGTTCTTCTTCTTAACAAACTATGAATCGCCCATTGTTTAGCATTGTATTCTTAGTAGGGGCCGTTCTTGCAGCCGTATTTTTCACGTGGCCGGCTTTGCAAGATTTGAAGTTTCTCCAAATGGAGAAACGCTCAAAGCTTGCCGATTTTGAAAACCGGGAAGAATATTTTACAAATATCAGGAACCTTACCGTACAGCTCAAAAACTTTGAACCAGAGCTTGGCAAACTTGACCATGCCTTGCCTGAAGATACTTTTCTTCCTTCTCTGTACCAGCTTGTGCAGGAGGTTGCCTCAAGTTCCGGGGTTGTGCTCAAGTCCATTGCCTCCTCGGTTCAAAAAGGAGAATCTCCTGTCAAGACCATTGACCTTCAGCTCAAGGTTGCGGGCGTCTACGAAAGCCTAAAATCATTCCTTGAAAACAGCCAGAATGCCTGGAGGCTGCTTTCTATTGATTCTGTTTCTTTTGTTTCTCCCAAAACAGGATCTTCGTTTGAGGTTTCTTTTCGCATGCAAGCCCATTCCTATTAAGCTCAAAACGAGGTATGATACACTAAGCTATGGCAATTACATTTTCAAAAGGAGGAACGTTCACTTCTCAGAAAAAGAGAGACCAAGTGCTCATTCTTCTTTTCTTTGGCGCGCTTCTTGCAACAAGCATTGTTCTCTGGCAGGGATTTTTCAAAAAAGGCGCAGAGATTCCTTTCTCAAAACCCGCAGCCGCTGCTCCAAAAAAGGTTGAGATTCGCTTTGACGTGCTCAAAGGGGAAGAGTTGCAAGGGCTTCAAACAAGACCCGGCCTTTCTCCTTTGCCAGAAAAGATTGGAAGAGAAAATCCATTCGTCCCATTTTAATGGATATTATTGAACTCTTAGTACAAAAAAATATTCTCTCGGCAGAAAAAGCAAAGGAGGTGCAAGACGAGGTCAAAAAATCCTCCAAGAGAGCAGAGGAGGTTGTCCTTGGAGAAAAACTCATAGACGAGGAACTCTTGTTTTCTTTAAAATCAGAAGCTTTGGGCATCCCCCTCAAGACCCCAGACGTTGGAGAAGTTTCTCTTAAAGTTCTGGAGCTTGTCCCCGAAGATTCTGCAAAATATTACCACATGGTTCCTTTATTTCACGCGGGGAATACGCTGGAGATTGGCATGGTGTACCCGGAAGACCTCAATGCCCAGGAAGCGTTAAAGTTTCTTGCAAGGCAAGGCAGTTTTTCTTACAAGGCGTTTCTCATACGTCTTAGCACTTTTGAAAATTTGATGAAGCAATACCGGAGCCTCAAGGAGGAAATGAAAGAAGCTTTGCGCGAATTGGAAAAGGAAATAGAAGCAGAAGGCGTACAGATAAGGGAAGGAAAAGGCGTTGGCCTCCAGCGTTTGGTTCAAGAAGCTCCGGTGACAAAAATGGTTGCGGTAATTTTGCGCACGGCAGTGGAAGGAAACGCTTCAGACATTCACATTGAACCTGCGAAAGAAAATGTCAGGGTGCGGTTCCGCTTTTTGGGAGAGCTTCATTCTTCTCTCGTTTTGCCCTTGAGAGTTCAACAGGCAATTGTCGCGAGAATTAAAATTTTATCCTCTCTTCGCATTGACGAGATGCGGATTCCCCAAGACGGCAGGTTTTCTGCTCCTGTTGAAGGGAGAATGATTGACTTTCGCGTGTCCACGTTTCCCACCGCGCTGGGAGAAAAAGTTGCAATCAGGGTATTAGATCCTGCCACAGGGCTCAAGGGCTTGGACGAGCTTGGCCTGGAAGGAGCAAACCTTGCAAAGGTGAAGGCAGCTGCCCAAAGGCCATACGGTTTGATTCTCGCAACCGGGCCCACGGGATCGGGCAAAACAACAACCTTGTACGCCATTTTGCAGCTTTTGAACCGGGAAGGTTTAAACATTGTGAGCCTTGAAGATCCAATTGAATACCTCGTAGCCGGAGTAAACCAGTCTCAAGTGAGGCCCGAAATCGGGTATGACTTTGCTTCTGGGCTCCGCCAGATTTTGCGCCAAGACCCCAACATTATTATGGTAGGCGAGGTGCGAGACAAAGAGACCGCCTCTTTGGTTATTCACGCGGCGTTGACCGGGCACATCGTTCTTTCAACCTTGCATACAAACAATGCCCAGGGAGTGATCCCAAGGCTTGTTGACATGGGCATTGATACATACTTAATTCCTTCAACGTTGAGCGTTGCAATGTCTCAACGGCTCGTGAGGAGACTGTGCGAGGAGTGCAAAGAAAAGGTTGTGGCTCAAAAGCCCATGCAGCAGCTTATTGAACAAGAACTTGCCTTAGCTTCTCTTCAAGTGAAAAAGCAGGCAGAAGGCTTGCGGGGAAAGGGCAAAGAGTTTTTTGTGTACAAAGCTCGTGGCTGCAAGAAATGCGCGAGTTCTGGCTATTCAGGGAGGATTGCTATTTTTGAAGTATTGAGCATGACCCCGGAGTTATCCGAGATTGTTCTCAATAAGGTTTCAGAGAACGCCATTGCAAAAGAGGCCAAAAGGCAAGGCATGGCGTCTATGCGCCAAGACGGAATTCTGAAAGCATTAGACGGCCTCACCACGCTTGAAGAAATAGTGAGGGTAAGCGACGAACCATGACGAAAATTCTTCTTGTTGAAGACGACCCAATGCTGCAAGACATTTATCTCACGAAATTGAAAGAAGTGGGATTTGACGTTTCCTTGGCTGGGGACGGTGAAAAAGTAATGCCAGAGCTCCACAAGGCAAAGCCAGACATTATGCTTTTAGACATTGTTCTTCCCTTGAAAGACGGCTGGGAAGTGCTTTCTGAAGTGCGAAAAGATCCAAAGTGGAATAGCGTGAAAATCGTTGTCCTTTCAAACATTGGCGAGGCACAAGACGTGGAAAAAGGATTTGCCCTGGGAGCAGACCTCTACCTTATTAAAGCGCACTTCACTCCGAGCCAGGTCGTTGGCGAAATTAACAAACTTTTATCTTCATAATTCTATGCCAGAAAAAAAATCCATTGACGAATTATTTGAAATAGCATTCAAGGAGCGCGCGTCTGACCTTCACATTTCCTTGGGCCATGCTCCTGCGCTTCGCGTGGAAGGCCGCCTCGTTCCTTTGATGAAGCAAAAGGTATTGTCTGCTTCAGACATAGAAGGCCTTGTGGCGCCGCTCCTTTCTTCAGAACAGCATGCAAGATTAAAGGCAGAAAAAGACATTGATTTTTCGTATGATTTTCAAGGGCGGGCAAGGTTCCGAGTAAACGTATTCTTCCAGCAGGGCTCTTTGAGCCTTGCCTCGCGCCTCATTCCCTCGCGAATTCAAACTATGGAAGAGCTCAACCTTCCTGAAGTTTTGCATGAATTCACCAGAGCAACCCAGGGGTTTGTCATTATCACAGGGCCTTCAGGCCACGGGAAAAGCACAACCTTAGCCGCGCTTATTGACGAAATAAACCATTCCAGAGCAGATCACATCATCACCATAGAAGACCCCATTGAATACGTGTTTGAAGACGATAAGGCAATTATTGACCAAAGAGAGGTGAACCAAGATACCTTGAGTTTTGCCAAAGCGTTGAGGGCTACCTTTCGCCAGGATCCAGACGTTATCATGGTAGGAGAAATGCGAGACCCTGAAACCATGGCAACCGCGATCACCGCCGCTGAAACCGGGCATTTGGTATTTGCAACCTTGCACACAAACTCTGCCTCTCAAACCGTGCACCGGATTGTCGATTCTTTCCCGGCAGAGCAGCAGGGCCAAGTGAGAGCGCAGCTTTCCGCCTCTTTGCTTGGAGTAGTTGCCCAAAAACTTGTTCCAAGAATCAAAGGCGGGCTTATCCCAGCGTGTGAAATCCTTTTAGCCAATGCCGCGGTGAGCAACCTCATACGAGAAAACAAAATCCACGAGATTCCCCTGGTCATTGAGACTGGAGCAGAAGCTGGAATGATTTCTCTGAACCGTTCGTTAGCAAACCTTGTGAAGGGTAAAGAAATCAGCTTTGAGAACGCGCTGTCTTATTCTTTGAACCCCAATGAACTTCGCTCCCTTGCGAGATAACATAATGCAAATCCGCAAATGACTGCGAATGTACAAATACGAGTATTCGCGGCATTCGCATAGTATTTGTAAATTCGCATTATATGTATGAAGTTTAACTATCAGGCAAGAGACGCAAAGGGACAGACTCAAATAGGCCAAGTGGAGGCTTCTTCGCAAGACGCTGCCTTGGAGGTTCTTTCAAGGAGCAGCCTGTATGTCACGCTCCTGGAAGAAGCTGCAAAAAAACCCGTCTACGCCAAGCGCATTTCGTTTTTTGAAAAGGTTTCTGTAAAAGACGTGATGTTGTTTTCCCGCCAGCTTGCCATTATGTTCAAGTCGCAGGTTTCGCTTTTGGAAGCGCTGAGAACCTTAGCCGTGCAAACCAAAAACCAGAGCTTTAAAGAAAAGATTTTTGATATGGCAGAGCAGGTGGAGGCCGGCACCCCTTTGTCCCAGGCCTTAGCTTTGCATTCAGCAATTTTCTCCCCATTTTATATTGCCATGGCAAAATCAGGCGAGGCTTCCGGAACTCTTGCCAAATCTTTGGAGTATTTAGCAGACCATCTTTCTCGAGAGTATGAGTTGACGAGCAGGGTGAGGGGAGCGTTAGTGTACCCGGCGTTTGTTGTCGCGGTCGCGTTCCTGGTGCTGTTTTTAATGATGTTCTTTGTGATCCCCAACATGACCAAGGTGTTAGAGGGTCTGGGCCAGCAGCTCCCTCTGTTAACAAGAATTGTCATATCCACGGCCGATTTTCTGCGCAGCAAGTGGTGGCTTCTCTTACTGCTCCTTGCCTTATCGGGAACCTTTTTGTTTAGGTACGTGAGAACGCCAGAAGGCAAAAGATTTTTGAATTCTGCGTTTTTGAGTTTTCCGCTTCTGGGTCCTCTGCTTTCTATGGTGTATCTTGCGAGGTTTGCAGAGAACCTTTCCACTCTTGTGGCTGGCGGCATTCCTATTGTGCAGGCTTTAGATATTACAGGGTCTGTGGTGGGGAATACCGTGTACCGCAAGATCATTTCTGAAGCGCGAGACGAAGTGAAAAAGGGGAGGAATATAAGCGAGGTTTTGCAAAGGCATCCCAAAGAGTTTCCGCCCTTGTTCACGCAGATGGTGCTCGTTGGGGAGAAGTCTGGAACATTAGATACGAGCCTTCTCAATATTGTGGAGTTCTATCAAAAAGAGGTTGCCAGAACCGTTGACAGCTTCCTCTCTTTGATAGAGCCTATGTTAATTGTTGTGCTTGGGCTCATGATTGGAGGGCTCATGGCGTCAGTTCTTCTGCCCTTGTATCAGATTTCCGCGCTCTAAAAGTTTTTCCACAGGCTTGCCTTGTTGACAGGTAGTCATTGGTCTATACTATACTTATGTATATGAAAAAAGGTGGTGCTGGATTTACACTCATTGAACTGCTTGTTGTGATTGCGGTCATTGGCATGTTAGCTTCCATTGTGCTCGTTTCTTTGGGCCCCACGAGGGCAAAGGCAAGAGACTCAAAAAGGATAGCAGAAGTGCGCCAAATGGGTTTGGCTTTAGAACAAGAAGCCGCAGACGGGGGAGAGGCAATTGCAGGATGCGCAGGAGATCAGGTTGACGCGAAAACGTGCACTGGCCCTGGAGTTGCGAATTTTGCGAATTTCAACGATCCTTCAACGCCTGGAACTCCTTGCCCTGCAGGCGCGGGAACTGTTACGTGTCAGTACTCTATTGCTACAAACGCGGGCCTATTAGGCGCGAGATCAGACGATTACCAGATTTGTTTTGTGTTAGAACAAGGAATTGGCACCATCACAGGGTTGAGTTCCCCGGGAAAATACCAGATTGAAACAGGAGGAAATTTCAAGGCAGGATGTGAATAATCCGAAAGGTCGATGAATGCGAAAGGTTAGTGATACTCTACACGATTATGAAATTCACAAAAGGTTTTACGTTAATTGAACTACTCGTTGTTATCGCGGTCATTGGCATGTTAGCTTCTATTGTGCTCATTTCTTTGGGCCCCACAAGGGCAAAGGCAAGAGACTCCAAAAGAATAGTTGAAGTGCGCCAAATGGGCTTGGCTTTAGAGCAAGAAGCCGCAGACGGAGCAGAGGCAATCACTGGATGTGTCCTCGATCAGGTTGACGCCTCCACGTGTACTGGCCCTGGAGCCGCAAACTTTGCAAACTTCAAAGATCCTTCAGCGCCAGCAACTCCATGCCCTGCAGGAGCTGGAACTGCTACGTGTCAGTACTCTATTGCTACAAATGCGGGAGTTGCGGGAGCAAAAACAGACGACTACCAAATTTGTTTTGTATTAGAGCAAGGAGTTGGCACCATCACAGGGTTGAGTTCCCCGGGAAAATATCAGATTGAAACAGGAGGAAATTTCAAGGCAGGATGTGAATAATCCGAAAGGTCGATGAATTTGAAAGACTAGTGATACCATAAGCAACATGCAATCTATACAAAAAAAGGGGTTTACCCAAGCACCACTTTTTTGCAAAAAAGGTGGTGCTGGGTTTACGTTGATTGAACTGCTCGTTGTTATTGCGATTATTGGCATATTGGCAGGAATTGTCCTTGTTTCTCTTGGAGGTGCTCGTACTTCAGCCAGAGACGCAAAACGGCAGGCAGACATAAGGGGCGTGAACACCGCAATGGTGTTGTGCTATGACGATGCAAACTGCGGAGCTGCGCAAGCGTACATTCAGTCAGTAGCAGCGCCGGCAGCCATTGGAACGCACCTTACACCCATGCCCAAAGATCCCGGGAGCGGCAACCCAGCATACGGCTGGGTGAACAACACTGCCACAGGAACCAACACCACCCAGTCATACTGTTCGTACGCAATTCTTGAACGGACTTCTGGAACCGCGGGAAATGAATGGTACTTTTTTTCCGATCCCAAGGGCGTGAGAGAGTCAGACCAGGCAGCTCCTCCAACAACCACGCCTTGCAACTAATCGTATTACGATAACTAAGTTTATCGCACTACTATACAGGAGACGCCCCTCACGGGGCGTTTTCTCGTGTCCCCATGCCTCTGTCTATTTATCCTTAAGCCGAGCTTAGTTATCCACACCTAAGCTCGGCTTAGTTATCCACATAAGAGGTATAATGAAAGAATGATTTCTTTTGCAGTTTTTGTATTTGGGTTGGCTATTGGAAGTTTTTTGAACGCGGTTATCTATCGTTTGGAAAGAGGAGAAAGCGCGTTCCGCGGCAGATCGTACTGCCCCCGTTGCAAACATACGCTCGCTTGGCACGACTTAGTTCCCGTTGTGAGCTTTCTTTTCTTGCAAGGCAAATGCAGATACTGCAAAGAAAAGATTTCCTGGCAATATCCATTGGTTGAGCTTGCTACAGCGGTTTTGTTTGTCTTAATTTTTTGGAATTTCGGATTTCGCCCCATCATCCGATGGGGCGCCCCGTCGAATGACGGGGCGGATTTTTTCACCCTTCTCTATTTTTGGTTCATTGCTGGATCTCTGATTGCCATTTTCGTCTACGACCTCAAGCACTTTATCATTCCAGATAGAATAGTATTTTCTGCTATTGGGATAGCGGCGCTGTGGAGGGTTTTTGAGTTTTTGGACTTTGACATTTTGAATTTGTTTGGAATTTGGAATTTGGAATTTGGAATTTCCCTGCTGTTTATACAGGCAATTACGACTGGTGTACTCGCAAGCGCCTTTTTCTTTGCAATATTCTGGTTATCACGAGGCAGGGCTATGGGCTTTGGCGATGTAAAACTCGTCCTATTCATGGGATTGTTTTTGAGCTGGCCGAACATTCTTGTTGCCTTGTTTGTCGCATTCTTTCTAGGAGCTGTTTTTGGAGTTTTCTTGGTGCTGGCCCGCAAAAAAGAGTGGAAGTCACAGGTGCCCTTTGGCCCGTTTCTCATTGCAGGAACCTTTATCGCTTTGTTCTGGGGGCAAAGCGTTGCAGCTTGGTATCTTAACTTGCTTTTGGTATAATAAAATAGATATGGCAAAAGAAAAAAGTCTTTTATTCCTCGTAGTTGTCGTGGTCATCGTGGGCCTCGCGGCAGGATTTTTGTATTGGAGAAATACATCCTCGCCACCGCCAGACTACGTAGATCAACAACCGGAGCTTCCCTCAATAGGCCCTGAAGGGCAGACTGTTCCCAGATAATACGTTTCCGTTATTTATGAAAACAAGAAATAAATTAATCTTAATCTTGCTGGTATTAGTTTTAATTTTTCTTGTATTCTATTCTGAAAAGATATTTGCCGCCTCTGCCGTCTTTAATTATGTGGTCATGGGGAGTTCAACGCCTAATCCAACAGTTGGGCAACCACTTACGATTTTCGTTGCCGCAGATGTTTCTAACGGCGCCGAGTACTGGGTTGGATTTAGTGATTGGGACAATAAAAATAACCCTGGTTGGCAATTTCAATATTGTGGTACGCAGCGTTTTTGCGAGAAGTCATGGACAGTCATACCTACAACTAGTCAAGCAAAGAGATATTATGGCGAAGCTGCCGATAGGAATGTTTGGCAGTGGGCCCAACAATCTCCGTTAGTAATAAGTGCGGCAGACCCGCCAGCTACTTCGCAGATAAGTTCAGACAAGAGTAGCATAGTGCTTGGAGACTTTCTTACGATTAACGTATCTGCCCAAGACAAGGAAAGGGGCGTTAACTTTGTATCCTTTTGGGGCCCTGAGGCTGGCATTTGGGAGAGGCAATATTGCAGTAGCGTGCCATCGTGCGTAAAAACATGGCTGGTTAGGCCTTCAAGCGCAGGCACAAAAAATTATTACGGCGGAGCTGCGGATTTTACTACCTGGGCGTGGGCTACTCCAAACCCCCTGGTGGTTACCGTAACTCAACCCGACACAACGCCTCCCACAGGTTCCATAACCGCAAGCTTTTCTGTGGCTCTTCCTGGAAGCCCTTCTCTGGTTTTTTCCGGCGAGCCCATAACGATTACCATGAAGGGTTTTGACAATATTGGAGTAGATCAAATGTATTGGGTTGATTTAGATGGAGGCAATCACGCGTATTCGTGCGGAGGGGCTGCAAACTGCGCCAATAGTTGGACTACAACAATACTTACTCCTGGGAATTATACGTTTTCAGGGCGCATATATGATACCGCCAATAATTTTGTTTCTGTTATGAGTAACACGATTGGTGTGATTACCGCGCCTTCCACCCCAATTCTTCTTTCCCCTGCCAATGGTTCTGTAACTAACAATTCAACGCCCATGTTTGACTGGGCCGATGTTACTAATGTTTCAAATCCAACCTATGGTATTCAAATAGACAATAGCGGACCCACATTCCCGAGCCCGGAAGTCAACATAGTTGGTTTAACAGTTTCTAATTTTACTCCAAGCGCAGCTCTCGCGGATGGATCATATTCCTGGAGGCTAAACGCGACAGGCGGGGGATGGTTTAGTTCATGGAGTCCTATTTGGACTGCGCTGATTGATACCACTGTTCCCACCGGCACCATCAACATCAACAATGGCGCAACCTCGACCAAGTCCACTTCTGTAACTCTTACTCTTAGTTGTTCTGACTTAGGCAGCGGCTGTTCCACAATGACTTTCTCCAATAGTATTCCCAATTGGACCGTTCTAGAAAGTTTCGCCACTTCCAAACCATGGAGTCTTCTTAGCGGTGATGGCGTAAAGGATGTCTTCGTTTTTTACAGAGACGCTGTCGGGAATGGGTCTTTCTTTGCTGACTCAATCATTCTTGATACCACGCCAACGCCAACCCCAATCCCAACCCCTGCGCCTACTCCAACCCCAACACCAACTCCAACCCCAACTCCAACTCCAACTCCGGTCAATCAGCCGCCTTCCACTCCTCCTGGTTTTCTACAGATAACCCCTTCCAATTCCGCAGACTACTGCGGCATTACCGCGTTTCCTCCAGTACGAGTGAATTGGCAGTTTACAGATCCAAACCAGGGAGACACGCAAAGCGCGTTTCAGATTCAAGTATTCCAGGGAGGGAATCTTGTAGTAGATACGGGAAAGAAAACAGGATCCAGCCAAAGCTACGTGTTTCAGCTTGTGGGAGAGCGGCTCTTATGGAACACAGCGTATTCATGGCAAGTGAAGGTGTGGGACAACAAAGACGTGTCATCCTCCTTTACCTCAGGCCAAAACTTTACCACTCCTTCTCATCACTTCCCAGTGTCTAATTTGTCTTGGCAGCCCCCAAGTCCTGGGATAGGAGAGCAGATTCAATTCAAAGACCAGACCGTGTTTGGTTCAGGGAGTTTTTCAAAAGCATGGGCATGGGATTTTGAGAGCAACAACAGCGTTGACTCATTCTTGCAGAATCCAACTAAGATCTACTTAATCCCTAGTTCCTACCAGGTTCTGATTCGCTCTTCAGATGACGCGGGATCGTGCACAACTCTTGAAGCTGGAAATCCAAAATCAATTAATATAGGCGTTTCTTTGCCTACATGGGAAGAAATCTCACCGTTCTAAGAAAATTCCAAATTCCAAGCACCAAACCACAAACAATATCAAATGCCCGAAATTCAAAATTCCAAAAAGTATGATTTAGAAGAACGAACATATCGATTTGCTAGTCGCTGCAGGGATTTTATAAAGAAATTGCCGCGGACAATATCAAATGTCGAGTATGAAAGACAGCTGATGCGTTCTTCCGGCTCTCAGGCAGCAAACTATATTGAAGCGAATGAATCGTTGAGTAAAAAAGATTTTGTTCATCGAATTAAAATCTGTCGAAAAGAAACAAAAGAAAGCTGTTTGTGGTTAAAGCTATGTGAGGTAGGCAAAAATGAAGACTCTGAAAAGGAGAGACAATATCTTTTGGGAGAAGCGCTTGAGCTGAGAAAGATATTTACCTCCATCCTTAATAAAAGTATCTAGTTTAGAATTTAAAACTTAGAATTTGTTTGTAATTTGTAACTTGTGATTTGGAATTTAAACAACAAAGGTTTCACTCTTGTTGAGCTCCTGGTAAGCTTTGCCATTATTCTCTTTTTGTCTGGTCTTGCCTTAACCAATTGGAAAGGAGGGTCTCAGAACTTGGCGTTGGTTAGAGCAGCAAACCTTGTGGCGCAAGATATTCAAAAGGCCCAAGAGTTTTCTCTTTCAGGCAAGCCCGCGGCTTGCTTTGCATTGGCTCCCGCAGGCAGTATGCTTGGGTATGGAACATTTTTTACCTCGTCTACGCCTAGCTCCTATATTATTTTTGCAAATTGCAACATCGCAACTTCCTATGAAGCAGGAACAGACCAGATTGTAGAAACCAAAACTTTAGAACAGGGGATTGCTGTGTTTTCTGTTTCTCCCTCTCCGCTTTCCATTCTCTTTGTTCCGCCAGCTCCTGACGTGAAGATTGAACCTGGAAACGCGCTTCTTGGAAACGTTATTCTCCAAAACAGCCAAGGCAAGCAAAAGACCTTACGAGTAAATACCAAAGGAGTTATTGATATCCTTCAATGAACCAACGTGGATTTACATTAATAGAAGTTCTCACGGCGCTTTTTGTGCTCACCGTAGGCCTTGTTGGAGTGGCAGCGCTGCTTAGCCGCACTGCCTCTTTCACCTCTGGCGCCAATGCCACTCTTACCGCTTCATTTCTTGGGCAAGAAGGCCTTGAGATTGCGCGCAACACGCGTGATTCCAATTTTCTTAAAATTCGTAAAGGGGAAAACATACAATGGGACAACGGATTGGCACAAGGAGAACAACCCCTAGCTCCTTTTCAGCGAAATATCATAGTGACCCAGCTTAGCCCAGGCATTGTTGAGGTATCAGCAAAAGTTACCTGGACAGAGAAAGGCGCGCAAAAAAGCCTCACGGCGTCCACTTACCTTACTAACTGGTTAAACCCATGAGTCATAAGTCAGGCTTTACGTTAATTGAGCTTCTCGTTGCGATGTTTGTGTTTTCTCTTGGGGTTGGAGCGGCGCTCAATCTTTTTCTCTCGGGCATTTCTTTCCAAAAGAGCGCGAGCTCCTTTGAAGAGTTTTCTTCCCAAACGTCAGCTTTTTTTGAATACACAAGCAGGTCTTTGCGCCAGGCCTCAAAAGACTTGAGCGCAACCTGTCTTTCCTCTCAGGGTTTGAACTATGAGCTTTTCAATAATAGCTCTGGCATTAAGTTTATGAACCAAAAAGGCGAATGCCAAGAAATATTTCTTGAGGCCGGTATAGTAAAAGAAAAAATTGGGGCAGTGAGCGCGGTGAATCTCACCCCAGAAAATCTTCAGGTTTCTGCGCTTGTATTTTCGCTTCTTGGAGCTGGCCAGCAAGACGATATTCAGCCTCGCGTTACGTTTACCATGACAACTTCCCAGGGCACGCTTCAAACAACCGTATCTCAACGAACCTTAGATGTACTACGTTAATCGCCTCAAGATACAAGATACAAAATACAAGCCTTCGCCCCGAGCTCAGGCCGAGGGGATACAAGACGGAGTCTCCCTCTACATTACCCTTGTGATTCTTTCTTTGCTTTTGGCAATTGCGCTCGCAGGCAGTTCTCTTCTCATAGGCCAGCTTGGACGCTTAAAAAGCTCAGGTAACTCTGTGCTTGCCTTTTATGCTGCTGACGCAGGCATTGAACGCGCGCTTTACCTAGACAACAAAAACTGCTCTTTATCTTCAAGCGTTGCAGAGCGCATCACATGCGTTCAAACAGGCATTGCTGGTTTAATCTTGTCAGACACAACGCTGGCAAATAACGCAACTTTTGAGCTTTCAATTACTCCAGGAGGTTCTGGGTCTTGCCCCGCGGGAAAGAACTACTGCGTAAAGTCCAAGGGCGTGTTCAAAGACGCAACCCGCGTCCTCCGCATCTCTCGTTAAAACTAAGCCGGGCTAAACTAAGCCGGGCTTAGTTGACGCAAAGGAGGGCAAGGTAAGTTATCCACAGGTAGTGCACAGGGAGATATTGCTATGCAAGGCGTGAGGAGTTTATACTAAAAGAGATAAGTCCCGTTAGAAGTTATCAAAGTACAAAGGTAATTTCTCATGGGATATCACCAAGCAATAATAAAGGTAACTTCTAACGGGATGAATAAAAAACTTGTTATTGTTGGAGTAGTTCTTCTAATTGCTCTTGGCGGGGGGATTTTTTTGTGGCAGAAGAATCAAAAAGAAAAAGAAAATCAGTATAACGCAACCCCCACAACATGGAGCCAGGCAGGAGAGTACAAAATTACAGAATCTCCCGATGGCACTCTTGTCCAAAACCAAAAAGCAGGATTTAGTTTTAAGGTGCCGGAGGGGTGGAAGATTAAAGACGAAAGTGATGGAGTAGACTACTCTTTGAATTTACTAAGTCCGGAGGTGAAGTTTGACCCAGATAATTTTTTGCTTGAGGGATGTTTTATGAGTATAGAGACTATTTTTGACAAAGCTAGCGTGAGCAACGTTAGGGCGTCAATTCAATACGCTAACAAAGACTTAAGTGAGAAAATTGTACAAATCGGACCATACCAAGCGTTGCAGAGAACAATCAGCCCATCAGTTGTTTCTACCGATCCAGAAGTTCTTAAGAAAGTACGGGATGTAGTTCAAGTTGAACTCCCCATTAACGAAGAAATATTGGTGAGTTTCATACTCAACACAAAAAAAGATTATACTGAAAGATGTCTCACTTTCCTCAATCAGACTCTATCGCAAATATCTTTTTGATAGAGTACAAATGAGGTTAAGAGTTTTCATTCCATCTTTAATGCTGGTTTTGCTACCTCTAATTTTTGTTTTGCTACTTTCCGGTTCCCCAACGACCTCTGCAGAAATAGAAGGGAAGGTTTTGCTTTCGGAAGCCGATACCAAACTTTTCCTCAAAGGGATTCAGAATGAACTTGCTGAGTATGGAATACTAAATCTACCTGTTTTGCAGCCAGAAGAACAGGTTGGAATTTTGTTTGCTAGAGATGCAGCCAGAAAGGCGGTATTTGACTTTCTGCCTGGTTTTATCGCCACAGAAACTGTTAAAGCCGTTCTTAAAGTTGCCACTTTCGCTAAAAACATCCCCGAGGTTACGCTCGGAGATTTAATTGGCGAACTTGAGAAAAGAACCGTGCAAGAAGCAGTGAGTCGTGGAACAGATTGGCTACTTCAAAACAATATTAAGGTTTCGGGCGGAACAATTGCCGGATCGTACGACTCATATTGGGGTGGATCGCAAGTGGTGCAGTTTCAGTATCTAATGACGTATGCAGAACAGTCTGATACTGCAGGCCGACTTGTTTTTGAGTTTTATTCGGCAGATCCAATTAATCCTCCTGCTAGATCCAACCAAGAGTTCCCATGGGAACTTGGCGACTGGTTGAAGAAAAACAAAAAGAAATTAGATCCTTTTGTGGTTCACGCGGAGTTTCAAATGGAGAAGTTGGGTTTAGGTTGGGTAATTAACTCTTCTGCCAAGAAGAAAATAACCGTTGAATTCCCTGAAAAAGTGCCTCGGTTGCAACTCACGAAAGAACTGCCTTATCCTTTAGAAGAGAAGAAACGCGAACTTCTTAACGTGATAAACACCGTAGAGAAGGTTTTGAAAGCGCTGGAATCTTTAGGAAATAAAACCGCAGGAAGGATAGGGGAGGCAATAGGCAGCGCGCAAACGGCGGCAGGAAAACTTATAGATTTGCTCTCGCAACTTAAGAATGCCGCAGGAGCTGGCATAGGATTATCCTCTACAGCTCCTGTAGTATCCTCTACAGATTCTGTAGAGCAGGGAGGCGCTCAAGAGACCGAGAGTCGGGTCCAAGTGATTTTTGATGTTGTCACGCAGCCAGAATTACCACAAGAGGTAATCCCAGAAAACTTTGAATCAGTAAAGAAAAGCCTTGCCTTGGCCACAGAGCAGCTTACTTTAGTTACGGGAATGGTCACAAAACTTAAGAGTGTTAGTGTTTTACCTTCTCCAGCCCCTGCCCCGAGCGAACCTGTGGTGAGCGGAGCCGAACCAGTCGAGGGGCCAACACCAACACCAACGTCTCTTCCTTCACTCCCGCCCCCGCCCCCACCGCCTATTGTAACCTATCCCAAAATCTTGATTTCAGAAGTTCAGGTTGAAGGAGAAACAGCAAAAGACGAGTTTGTAGAATTGTACAATCCCAATAGTCAATCAGCGGATCTTGGCGGCTGGTCTTTAAAGCGAAAAACCTCTACCGGCTCTGATGCAAATCTCGTAAGCGCATCCGCGTTTACTGGCACCATTGTTGCTTATGGGTATTTTCTCATTGTTCCTCAGCCCAATAGCGACGGAACGCCAACTTACAAAGGAGCGGCAACGCCCGATCTTTTCTATTCAGGCAAAACCTATTCTATAGCTTCAGATAACACCGTGCTCTTACTCAAACCAAACGGAGAGATTTCAGATATAGTGGGGTTTGGCGCGGCAAAAGATTCTGACGGAGCTCTTGCGCTTAATCCCCCTGGCTCTCGTTCTCTTTCAAGGAAATTCCTTGTTGATGAAGGTTATCAGAGTACGGGCAATAATTTGCAAGATTTTCAAGTTGTGCTTCCTACTCCAAGAGCGTTGAATCCAGGCCCAGTGATTTCAGGTGGCGGGCTGTCTGTTGCAGCGCCTCCACCGCCTCCACCGCCTCCACCTCCATCCTCCGTCTCCTCCTCCGCCGCCTCCTCCGTCTCCGCCGCCTCCTCCGCCAGTTCCTACCTCTGTGGTTATTAATGAAATTGCATGGGCTGGAACCAAGGCATCTGCAAGCGATGAATGGCTGGAATTATACAATCCAACGAGCTCTTTGGTTGATCTTACGGGGTGGAAAGTAAAATCTTCAGATACGCTCGGGCCAGAGATCACTCTTACTGGGAGCATTGCCGTTCAAGGACTCTATCTTATTGAGCGCACAAATGATTTGCCTACCTCACAGCCTGCAAACCTTACTGCGAGTTTTGGCAACGGCTTATCTAACACGAGCTGCGAAACACTCTCTTTATACAATGCGCAAGATACACTCATAGACCAAATGGCGTGCAATACAAATGGTTCGTGGCCTGGAGGAACCGCAACCCCCGATTTTATCTCTCTTGAGCGCATCAGCGCCTCAACCGCAGGCGTGGTTTCAAATTGGGCAAGCAATAACTTGCTCACTCACAACTCAACCGACGCAGGGAGTAACGTTGTGAACGGAACTCCCAAAGCAGTAAACAGCGTGTCTTTAAGCCCAACCATAGATCCAGACCTTCGCTTTTCTGAATTTGCGAGTGTGACGCTAACTTTGTTGGGAAGCCCCTACGTTGCCAATACTGACGTTACGGTGCCAGCAGGAAAAACTCTTGTTGTGGAACCTGGAGTTACCACAAAGTTTAAAAATAATGTTTCTCGATTTACCGTAAACGGAACGTTGAGCGCGGTTGGCCAGAGTACCAAGCCCATCGTGTTCACTAACGACACAGCCAATACAAACCCGTGGTGCGCCTTAGCGTTTTCCCCTACAAGCGTTAACTCTGTTCTAGACTATGTTACCGTTGATCACGCAGGCACTACGGGCTGTGGAGCGTCTGCCTACCCCATATTTGTAGATGGGAGCAGCATTACCTTTAGAAATTCCTCCATTACAACAGGGGCCGGGTTTCGCAAGATGTATCTTAAAAACTCCATAAGTTCCCTTATTGATAGGTCTACGTTTTCCGGGGCGAGTTTTAACGCCGATTCAGCGGCAATATATATTGAGGGAGGCGCGCCCACCATTCAATTCTCCACGTTTTCTTCAAACTCCATTGGAATTTACAACTCTTCTGCTGCCGCAGGGAACCCAGTCATTTCCTCCAATACTTTTACAAACAATACATATCCTGTAAAACTTAACTTTCCTGTAGCAGTCCTTTCGGGCAATACTGCAACAAATAACACGTACAATGGCACGTTTTTGGAAGGCCCAGTTACGCAAAACACTACTCTGCAGGCAGACACTATGCCGTACATTATGGAGAGTTTTACCGTACAAGCAGGGACCCTCACTTTGCAAGCCGGTGTTGTGGTAAAGTTTGCGAATGTAACCGGAGGAACTAGAGAACTCGTTGTGAACGGGACGCTTGTCACAACCGGCACGTCAGAGAGCAAGGTTGTATTCACTGCGGCAGATGATAACACGGTGGGCGGAACTGGCACTTCCACGGTTGCTACTCCCCATTGGAAATGGATACGTTTTCTGGCAGGGGGTACGGGAAATCTGCAGAATACGGTGGTGAAATACGGAGGGAATAATCAAATTCAGCAGCAGCGGGGAGCTCTTAGCGTAGCAAGCGGAGGAACATTACAACTCCAAAGCGTTGAAATACGGAATAGCTTCTTTGGTGACAATTTCAACAACAGCGGGCTCAGAACAGATGTTGCTACCACTGGCGCGGTTTTTGGAAGCAATATTCTTTTTGCAGACAACAAATACGCAATGGATATTGCTGGAGCCTGCCCCGCGTTTTCTCAAGTAACCGGAGCGAGCTTCCACCCCGATTCTGTTCCGTGTTCGTTCTAAAGATTGGGAATGTAAAAAACGAGCTCTCAGTACGCATGGGGGGTGTGCGTTGAGAGCATTATGATGCATTGGAAGCCCATCGCAGAATAACTGGAACATCTAGCCCATCGTGATCTTGCTTCACTGGATGCATGCCAGGGAAAGTTACATCTACGAACGGAGGATTTCCGCTTCCATGGATTTCGATATACTCGTCTGGGCGTAGAGCAACCACACGGATTGAGATCCCGAGTTTGCGTGTCCAGTATCCCGCCGTTGCCGTGCTTACTCCTAGAAGTTCAGCCGTCCTCGTGAGGCCCCACCTTGTAATGAGTCTTGGGAGATGTTGTTCTAGGGGGAGGACGGTGTGTTCTTCTATCTTAAGCATCAATCGGGTTTTCCTTGCCATTTCCTCATCTTCCTTCCGGAAAACAATCTCTATTTCGCTATTTTGTCTGTATCAAACATCTCTTTTTGTGTCAATTATTATTTAAAAATGTAAACAAATAACCCTCGTGAACCACTGAAGGTCCACGAGGGATTTTTTGAATACTCAAGAAGGAGATAAGATTTAGATGATTACTTGGGTCTTACCAGGATGATCGCGTCGCCATCTGGGTGTATTTCCACCTGGTACCTTTCATTGAGGCACAGGATGTTCTCCAGAGGTTCTTTTGAAGAGAATACGCCAATAATGCGTCCTTGAATTTTAGTGGTATCGATCTCTCTCCCGTTCCAGTTCAGTGTTTCCATTTCCTTCTCCTGTTCTTTTTTAGAATACCATCTCCTTCTTGGTAACTAGAGAAATACTATCATGGGGAATCAATTTTGTCAAGGGTTGTAGGTATTCTCCACATACATATGTCCCCTCTGGTAAGGTACGAGATATGGCACAAACCTTACCAAGAGACGCAGCAGAGGAACGGCTGCGCTGGATCCAGC
>VMEU01000009.1 GCA_007375675.1 Parcubacteria group bacterium Greene0416_39
CGTGGTACAATACGGAGTGTCCTCACTTGGGCATCAAAGGCCTCACTCCCCAAGAGAAATTAGAGTCCCTTCAGGGGACAAATGTTCGTGTATGATTCAGTATTCGCTCTTTGGAATCGCAACACAGCCCAACTGAAGGATCCAGTTTAAAATGACTTGGGCTGGAGAAGAATTGTATTTTTTCACCAACTCTTGAAACAAAGGCAAGCCAATGTCTTGCCCCCTGCCAAGAGGGGAGTAAGCGGTAACAACAATGTTGTTTGCCGCGCAGTATTCGCGCAGTTCTTTCTGGTTAAACGTTGGGTGCAGTTCAATTTGGTTGTTTGTTACTTCAACTCCTGTTGCTTTTGCGTCTTTGAGATGATGAATAGTGAAGTTTGAAACGCCAATAGCCTTAACCTTGCCTTGTTCTTTGAGTGTTCTCATAGCTCCTAGAGTTTCGGCTATTGGAATGTTTTTGTTTGGCCAGTGAATCAGTAAAAGGTCAATATAGTTGGTATTAAGTTCTTGCAAATATCGATCAACGCTCAAGAAAACATCCTCGCGTGACAAGAGAGTATTAGGGATTTTCGTTGTGATGAACAAATCTTCTCTTTTAAGAGAGCTTAGCTCTATGGCCTGGGATATTTCTTTATGATTGCCATATCTGTCTGCAGTATCAATATGCCGGTAACCCACCCCCAGAGCTTTTGCCACTGCTTTGATACCGGTATCGCCAACCAACTGCCACGTGCCAAATCCCAGCATCGGAATGCTCGCCTGCGAATTTAATACCAAACTTTTCATATCTCTATTATACACTCCATTTTAATAAACTCCATTCTTTAAGTTATCCACATTGACCCCGTAGTGAATTTTGGACTTGTTTTCACAAACAAGGTTTGGTCCAAAATCTACTACGGGGTTGACAAGGCATTATGGCCAAGGATATACTGCACCAATATTTGATAGCTCTTTTGACATAGTTTCAAGCTTTCCTTTCCGGGCTTTCTCCAAAAGAGCTTGGGTAGGAGAGCTTGAGATGGAAGCGCTGGAGCTGTTCGTGGTCTTCCCCAAACATTTAAATTGTTGGGAGTAACTCACCGGCATGACTCCTCACCTTTTCGTTTCAGCTCTCTACGATATTTTACTAGCGAGGAAACTAGAAGTAGAGTTCTAGCGGTACTCGCATTTTAAGAGTCCGGAGACGAGAAAGGGACGCAAGAGCGTATCCCTTTCTGTCTCCGGCTTTTCTTTTTGTCTGTGGAAAACAATGTGATATAATAATTTGAACTCGTCACAGCACAAAAAGGAGAGGTACCATGACGCAAAATCAGGATTATTGCAATGGGAGACTCAGTCCTACGCTTGACCCAAGGTTGCTCAGGTGTGAATGCGGTGAGGTTGTGAAAATAACACACACAGAGCACCGCCCGCAAACACTTCAAAAGCAGCCTTCCCCTTCAATAGTAGGTGTCCAAGTCGCCCTCTTTCCTCTCGAAACCGTATGAAACGGTAGAGCAGAAAAGAACGGGTAGTGCATAGAGGGCCAAACCGAGCATGGCCCTCTTTATTTTTGTACCCTTCTCACGTATTCTCCGGTTTCTGTATTTATTTCCACCACGTCGTCTGTTTCAATAAAAAGAGGAACATCTAAGGTTGCGCCAGTTTCGAGTTTTACAATTTTGGTGCCACCTTGGGCAGTATTTCCCTTGAATCCCGGCGGAGCTTCCATAACCTTGAGTTGTACTTTCACGGGGAGGGAAATGTTCACAAAGTTTCCTTCAAAGGTGATACCGTCTACCATTTCATTGGGTTTTAGGAAGCGCGCGCTTTCTCCAACCTGCTCCTCGTTTAGTTCAAAGCGCTTGGAAGAGTCGTTTCCTTGGGAGAATACAAACTTTTCTCTGTGGTGATACAAAAACTTTGCCTTAAATTTCTGAACTTCTGCTTCCAAGAAACTGTCTCCTTTATGGAAACTCCGGTACAGGGTTTTTCCGTTGAGGAGGTTGCGAATTTTTGTTTGCGCCACCACCACGTCTTGGGCCTTGCCCATTTGCTTAAACTCTAAAACCTCGTAGGGCTGGCCCTCTAAAATAAACTGCACGCCTCTTCTTAAGTCAAAGTATGAAAGCATTAGGGTAAGGTAAAATCTTTGTGGCCTAAGAGAAACTCACGATATGTGGTTGGTTTTTTTCCTTCAAGCTGAAGTTCATCAATTATCAATGTTCCTTGCTCGATATGCGCTTTTAATATCTTTAAGCGCTTGCCCTCAAAGGTAGTGAAAGTTCCGGGCCAAGGATTCAATGCTCGAACCTGCCTTTCTATATACTCTGCCGGCTTTTTCCAGTCAATCCTTCCGTCTTCTCTTGTAAGTTTTTTCGTGTACGTTGCTTTGGTGTGGTCTTGCTCTTTTGGCTCAATCTTGCCCTCCAGCCATAGAGGCAATGTTTTCACCAACAGCTCACCCCCTATCTCTCCCAGCTTTGCATGCAGTTCTTCGTGCCTCATATCTTCTGGAATGACAAACTCTTCTTGGGCTAAGATAGGGCCGTGGTCTACCTTTTCATCCATGACTATGACGGTGACGCCTGTTTTTTCGTCCCCGTTGAGCAAGGCACTGCGCTCTGGAGAAGGGCCCCGGTACAAAGGAAGCAAGGAGGGATGCACGTTGAGAGCGCCTTTTGGAGGCAGTCCCACCAGTTCCTTTGGCAAGATGTTTCCGTATGCTGCCAGCACTATGAACTCTGCCTCTTTAAGCTCTGAACGGGAAAGAAGTTCTGCTGGGCGTTCTGGCTGCGTCAAGGAAAGGTTGTGCTCTTGCGCCACCTTCTTTACCGGAGATGGGGTGAGTTCCTGTTTTCTTCCGGCCGGCTTATCCGGTCCTGTCACCACAAGAGTAGGGGAATAGCCATTGCGTAAAAGATGCTCGAGCACTTTTGCTCCGAGGCCCCTTGTTCCAAAGAATATCATTTTCATGACTTGCGAATGATCTTCAATTATGCTATAGACTATAATAATAGATTAGTACACTACAAAGGAGAGGAGAGAAGTGATTTCTGACACAAGTCGGGAAAGAGGAATTTTGAGTGAACGGTTGGTTGCCTCTGCACTTTTAAAACTAAAAAGGGAAGGTTTGATTGAAGATTATGTATGGGTATCTAAGAGTTCAAGTAGATCTGCATCCGACGTTGACAAGAGAGGAATAGATTTCCTTGTAGTAAGAAAAGGATTGGGACTTCCTCTGCAAGTCAAAACTTCTTCGAAGCAGCATACCGCAGGATACAAGAAGAAAAGGAGGGATATTCCTGTCGTGACTGTAGGGAAATCTCAGGAGTTAATGATAGCAGAGGAAAGAACGAGAGCAGTTATTTCCGATGCTCCTGATACTCTTTGGCAGAAGAAATGGCACGATCTCTATTTGGAAAGATTCGGTCCTCGCTGACCGAGTCTTTTATTTCACAATGCGCCACTCGATTTCCTTTTCTTTATCTGCAAACTCAAGCCATTCTCCTTCGGGGGTTACCACAAACCATTTCTTTTTTGTCTCAACCCATACCATGGGTTTATTTTTATAAAACGCCTTTTTCACTGCTTCTTTTGGTTTAAGCTGATTGAGTTCAAGCCATTTTTTAAGCACAGTTTCAAGCGAATAATCAAGATTTCGCGTTTTTGCCCATTGCGCAACCTTTGTGATCGCTTCTTTTGCTTTTTGAACGGAACCTGCAAGATCAAGCAATTCTCGTGCCGATTTTGCGTATCTGCCGTAGATAATATCTCTTTTTCTCGCGCTTTTTTTGAGTTCATCTAATGGTATGTTTTTTGTTTCAAAAAAATGCGTCACAATCTGCCGAATAATGGTTTTATTCCTTAACTCCTCGTAGTATTTAATTTTCCGAGTTTTTATGTATTCTTCAATTTTTTGAGCAATGCTTTGCCCAACACCCTTGATTTTTTTAATTCCTTTTAATCCTTCTTTTTTGTACAGTTTTCTCAAATCAGAGTCTAATGCCTCAATGCTTTGAGCGGCACGCCTATATGCGGCTGGCTTGAATGCAACGCCTTTTATATCTAAAAGGTCGGCAATTTCTTTCAACAAAGACGCGATTTTCTCGTTTTTTTCCACAGGGTATGTTTATGTTATCTCGCCAAACTGGAGTTCATAGAGGTTGCGGTAGATTCCGCCATTCTTTTCCATTAGTTCTTTGTGAGTGCCAGTTTCTGCAATACTTCCACCCTCAAGCACCAGTATTCTATCTACGGATTTTACCGTGCTTAGTCTATGGGCAATAACAAACGTGGTGCGCCCTTCCATTAATTTGTTTAGCGATTCTTGAAGAAGAGTTTCCAACCTTGCGTCTAAGGCAGACGTTGGTTCGTCTAAGATAAGAATCCTTGGGTTCTTTAAAATTGCTCTTGCGATTGCCACCCGCTGTTTTTGCCCCACAGACAGCTTGACTCCTCTTTCACCTACAACCTGGTTGTACTTTTTTGGAAACTTTTGAATAAACTCATCGGCATGAGCAA
Source organism: Parcubacteria group bacterium Greene0416_39 (assembly GCA_007375675.1). Classification (GTDB taxonomy): domain Bacteria; phylum Patescibacteriota; class Minisyncoccia; order Minisyncoccales; family UBA10102; genus VMEU01. The sequence continues at coordinate 4,507 of VMEU01000009.1, forward strand.
GTAATGACGCCTCGTGTACTTCTTTTTGAGTAGCTTCAAACCTTCCGTACCGAATATTATTTTTGATCGTATCGTTGAACAATATCACCTCTTGCGGAACTACTCCAATTTGCGAGCGCAGTTGCTTGAGGCCTAATCTTTTGATGTTATGTCCGTCAATAAAGATTTCTCCGGTTGTTGGGCGTTCATATAAAGAAATGAGGTCTCCCAACGTGCTTTTCCCTTCTCCAGATTTTCCTACGAGCGCAATTTTTTTGCCCGGTTCCACGGTAAAATTTATGTTTTTGAGCACGAAAGGCTCGGTCGTTTCATACTGAAAACTCACATTTTTAAACACAACTTCTCCTTGTATGGTGTTGAGAAAAACAACATTGGGAGGAGTATACTGCTCCTTTGGATATGAAAGGATTTGTTCTGCGGTTTTCAGGGATTCTAATCCATTCTGCAGGGTGTGCCAATTTCGAGCTAAAACAACAAACGGCCCAAAAATCATTGAGGCGTACGCGTTTATGGCCACCAACTGGCCTATCGTAAGAAGCCCAGCCCCAACGAGCGAATAAGAGTAAAAAAAGATAAGAAGCTGAATAAAAGTTATGGTTGCTTTCTGCCAAAAACTTAGTTGCTGCCATATGGTGACGATTCCTGTCCAGAGGGGAGCTGCCTTCACCTTGAAGTTTTGGTAGAGTTTTTCCTGCTCAAATTTTTCTGCAGTTGCCTGTTTTACCGCAGAGATATTGCCAACCGCATCGTAGGCGTCTCCCCATGCCTGGTGGTACGTTTGGTACATTTTTTCATAAAGCTTCACGAGCGCCGGGGAAATCTTCCAAATGACCAACACGTACAATAAGATTCCTCCTACCATAATGAATCCAAGCCGCATTTGAATGGAAAATATGATAGCTAAAGCAAATACTATGCTTAAAAATTGAGGAGCAAGATCAATGATAACCCTGCTTATAATGTGGGAGATATGGCCTGACGCGCGGGAAATTCTGTCGGTTACGTCTCCGGTTTTGTACGTTTTGTAAAACTTGAGCGGGAATTCTAATATTTTACTGAAGCCCTTGACGATGTAGTCAGCCTCTATAATGGTTTCTAAGGTGTCGTTTTTAATTCCAATGCGCCAGTCAATAAAATCAGAGACAAGTTTTACTGCAAGCCACGCCCCAAGTAGTACAAAAAAGGTTGTCTTCAAAGCAATCAGCGAGTCAATAAGAATTCCGGTTAGGTAGGGAACAGCGGCGTTTGTTAGCGCTGAAACAATGCTTAAAACGCTCAACAACAAAACTGTTTTGCGATATGGTTTCAGATAGGAAAAAATGATTTTGACGCCTTCCATTCTTCGTATTCTAGCATCTTTCCTTTAAAATTGATACTATATAAACGATATGTTGCATCGAGTTTTTATTGCCGTGAATCTTCCCGAATCTGTGAAAACAGAGCTTCTTTCTTATCAAGAGAAATGGAGAGATCTGCCTTGCAGGTGGACTGCGAAAGAAAATCTCCATATCACCCTTGTATTTCTCGGCAATACTTCGGATACTGAATTGCAGGAGACCTCAAAAATCCTCCGTACAGTAGCTCTAAGGCATTCTCCTTTTTCTGTTGAGTTTTCCCGTATTTCTTACGGGCCTTCAGCAAAAGAGCCCAGAATGGTATGGGTAGAGGGTGTAGCTTCCAAAGAACTTCTCAATCTGCAAAAAGATTTGTCCAAGGTATTACTTAGGGACTCGGTCTCTACCCTACATCTTACGTTGGGTCGCCTCAAAGAAATGGAGTTTAGGCGCATTGATCCCACAGAACGCCCGGATGTTGAAGAAGAGATTTCTATTAGCGTTCCTGTTAACTCCATAGAAATCATGGAAAGCCAGCTTAAACGCGGCGGCGCAGAATATTCAACTGTTTCAAGTTTCACGCTTCACGCTTCATGAAGATCCATTTCATCGGCATTGGGGGGATAGGAGTTTCTGCGCTAGCTAAGTATTATCTTGCAAAAGGACAAGAGATTTCTGGCTGCGACTTGGTTGCCTCTGAAATCACAGACCAATTAAGAAAAATGGGGGCTCGAGTTCGTATTGGGACGCCGGACCCCTCCTGTGTTTCTCCAGATACAGATATGGTAATTCATAGCCCGGCCGTGCCCAAAGATAATTTAGAAATTAGAAATTTGAAATTAGAAATTCCAGTTTTAAGCTATCCTCAGGCTCTTGGAGACCTCACCAGAAAACATTTCACTATTACGGTTTCAGGATGCCATGGAAAAAGCACCACAACAGCCATGATCGGCCTTCTTTTAGAGAAAGCAGGGTTAGATCCAACTGTGATCGTTGGAACAAAAATCAAGGAATTCGGCGATTCTAACTGTAAGGTAGGGAAGAGCAAGTATCTTGTCATTGAGGCAGACGAGCATTTTTCTTCGTTCCTGAACTATTCTCCGACCATTGCCGTGGTAACCAACATTGAAAGAGATCATCTGGATTTCTACAAGAATCTTGGGAATATTAAAAAGGCGTTCAAGAAATATATCTCTTTTCTTCCAAAAGAAGGAATGCTGGTCATCAATAAAGACGACAAGCACGCAAAGACCATTGTTCCCAAAAACAGGAAGTACGGCGTTGTCTGGTACTCAACCAAACAAGCAGAAGCAAAGAAGTTGGCCCTTACAATGCAGCTACCAGGCACGCACAACGTTTCAAACGCCATGGCCGCATTAGCTGTTGCACGGTTACTCAAGATCCCAGACAGCGTCAGCTTCTCCTCCCTCTCTTCCTACAAAGGATCATGGCGAAGGTTTGAGATCTTTGATTTGAAAATTAGAAATTGTAAATTGAAAATTGTTTCTGACTACGGCCATCACCCAACGGAAGTAAAAGTGACTGTAGAAGCGGCAAGGGAAAAATGGCCCTTCGACCCGGCTCAGGGCAAGCCCGAAATATGGCTGGTGTATCAACCCCATCAGTACCAGCGCACCCATTACCTTTGGAAGGATTTTGTAAGAGTTCTCTCCAAGCTTCCTATTCAGAAACTCATTCTCACGGATATCTATGATGTTGCAGGCCGCGAAGACAAAGCCATCAAAACAAAAGTATCATCAGAGAAATTAGTTAAGGAAATCCTAAATACCAAATACCAAATACCAGATACTCTGTATATCCCAACTCTCTTAAAAGTAGAATCATACCTCAAAAAAAATCTCCGGGGTGGTGAAGTCGTAATGGTCATGGGAGCAGGGGATATCTACAACTTGACCCTTCGACTTCGCTCAGGGCGCTTGACAGAGAGAGCTCTAAAGAGGAGAATAAAACCATGACGCTTCTCATACTCATTTTAATCATTATGGGAGTCGCAGGGCTCACTTGGTTTCTTGCGCGTCGCCCTCGAAAACCCAAAGAAGTTTCTCTTCCTATGGTGGTTCCACCGCCACCTGTTGCTCCACCACCCTCTCCTCCCGAACCTCCTTTCACAACTTCTCTATGACTCCAAAGGTTGGCCTTGTTTCGTTTCACTCTTTCAAAAATCCAGGAGGAGTGAAAGCGCATATTTTAGGTTTGTACAAAGAATACAAAAAGAGGGGATTTGACGTAAAAGTCATTGTCCCCAGAAGGGAAAAGCAAGAATCGTATGGGGCAGACTTTATTCTTCTTGGAACTTCTTTTCCTTTCTTTTTCAATAAAAGCCAGGCAGACTTGGTGGTCAATTTTAATCCCTTGGCGATTAAAAAAGTTCTGGATAAAGAGAAGTTTGACATTCTTCACCTCCACAACGTGAGTTTTCCCTCTGCTTTTGAGATTTTGTGGTTTTCAAAAGCAACAAACATCCTTACCTTCCACGCAAACCTTGACGCGGCAGGCAGTATTCTTAAGCGTTTCCCCATTCTTCTGAATACCTTACGTAGGTTTGCAAACTGGAAGATCCACGGCATTATTGGAGTTGCTCCCTTAAACCTTGAGGTTTTCCCTTCTTACAAAGGCTTAAAAAGAGTAATTCCAAATGGAATTGACGTGAACGTGTTCCGGCCAAACAATCCTCCTCTTGAAGAATTTGAAGACGGTAAAGTAAACATTTTGTTTGTAGGCCGCATTGAAGAGCGCAAAGGATTACTGCATCTTTTGAAAGCATACGAGATTCTCCAGAAAACTCACGAAAACTTGAGACTGCTTGTGGTAGGGGAAGGACCCTTAGAAAACCAAGCACGAGCATATGTGAAAGAAAAGAATCTCAAAGAAGTGCATTTTTTTGGGAGAAAGACAGAGGAGGAGCTCAAGCGCTACTATGTTACCGCAGACCTTTACTGTAGCCCAGCCTTATACGGAGAGAGTTTTGGCATTGTGCTTTTGGAAGCAATGGCCTCTGGAACTCCGGTTACAGGATTTGCAAACAAAGGATATTTCCAATTGCTTCAGGGTAAAAAAGGGGAGAGATTTTTAGCTCCTCCTGGCAACGTGGAAGAATTAGCCAAAAGAATTGACGAACTCGTTCGCAACGAATCTTTGAGAAAAGAAATGGGGCAGTGGGGAGTGCAGGAAGCCCAAAATTATTCCTGGGACAAGGTAGCGCAGAGAGTATTGGATTTTTACTCGGAAGTTCTTGACAAAACGATTTATCGCCATCATACTGAAAAGTAGCAACGCGACCAAATCCTGAAAGGAGGAGACCCATGGCAAAGATTCTCGAACGGCCCACTCGGGTTGCGGTTTCCTCCGTCCAACACGGAAAAGACCAGCAGCCGCCTCGTACGAAGCGTTTCCTACTTTGGTGTCTGGCGAACTTCATTGCTTGGCCCCTTCTTAGCCTTGTGGTAAAGAAGCTCCGTCTGTTCCAGTTTCTCTTTGTCGTCTACCCCGGAACCGAAAACAACGTTCGAGCATACGCCCCGATGTGGTTCCAGAAGATCTTCAGGGGAGTGTTCCAACTCTCGGTGATCGGAGTGATGACGCGTGGAGAAACAACAGGGAAGCGGGGTTTAATTGTCACACTCTCTGAGACCCCAGAAGACCTTTCTCGGAAAGAACTGTTGGAAATCTCGGAGAGGGTTAAGTGGTTCGGAAAGCGAGCTGGCGTTTCGTCTATCGCACTTGCAGGACGCCTACCTACGCTGTTCGATGCCAACGGCATCTTACTCAAACTCCCCTTTGTGAAGGGAAACATGGGAGCGGTGTTTACCATCACCGAAACCGTCCTTCACCTTATCAGGGCAAAGGGCATTCCCCAAGACGGGCCGATTGGCATTGTGGGTCTTGGGTACCTTGGCAGTAGGGTTGCACGACGTCTCCAGGAACTCGGGTTTCCTGCAATCACCGGGTATGACATCAGGATCACGGACAGCAGCATTCGGGGAAGTCTGGTAAGGACAAACGATCCGAACTTGCTCCGGCCCTGTAGGATTGTCATTGTCCTCACCCCGAAGGGTGAAGACGCATCAGGGGTAATTCCCTGCCTGCGAGATGGAGCACTCATCATCGACGACACCCATCCGCAAATCTCTCCCTCCTTGGTTCACAAGATTGAAGAAAAGGGTGGGGAAGTCTACCGGAGTACTCTTGGGATCGTTGGTGTGCGCGCCACTCCGCGACTTCCTGGCTATCATAAAAACTGGCTGCCAGGTTGCGTGGTGGAAGCACTGGTGCTTAACGGGGAAACTAACGGGCTTACGTCAGCCGAGTTCGAACAAAGGGGCAGGGAGATTGGTTTGAAGCCGTTTCTCGTGTCTCCAAGGGGCGAAGGATAATTCACATGGCGAATCCTTTGCCCCTTTTTGTTTTCAAGCTATACTAAATCAACATGGATATTCAGAATTTTGTTTTAATTGCAGCTCTTTTTGCAAACACTTTTCTGGTGCTTTTGCTTTTGGAACAGGCAAAAAAGAGTGTTTCCATTGCAGTATTCACCATTTCTGTGGGCACGGTTGCTGCGTGGACCTTTGCCATGTTTTTATACCGGAGCGGGGGAGCGGAGCAAGCTCTGTTATTTGGACGTCTTCTGTATGTCTCTGCGATGCTTATTCCGCTTACTTTTCTCTACTTCTCGTTTCTGTTCCCTGCAGTAAAATCTACTCTCACGAAACAGAAGATCATTTTACTTACCATTATTCCTACATTATTAGGGATACTTCTTTTCCCCACTAACCACATTATTTCTGGAGTGTTTTTGCGTCCTGGAATGGAAAAAGTAATAGTTTTTGGATCACTGTATTTTTTCTATGTCACTTACATCTCCGGGTACTTTATCTGGGCGTTATTCAATCTCTGGCAAAAGTACTGGGCAGCAAAGGAACCACTGAAGACTCAGATCAGCTATATTATTACGGGAACCCTCATCTCTATTGTCTTTGGCTCTACCTTCAATCTTTTTTTGCCCTCTATTGGGGACTTTCGGTTCAACTGGTTAGGAAACGTCATGACCCTCTTCATGGTTTCTTTTATTACCTATGCCATCGTCAAAAAACAACTATTTGAAATTAGAATCTTTCTTACCCAGTTGCTCGTGGGCGTCGTTGCGGCTCTTCTTCTTATCAACTTCCTCACCTCTCAAACTCCATTTGAGTACTTTTGGAAAGGCGTTTTGTTTGCAACGTTTTTGGTTGCGGGATACTTGCTTATCAAGAGCGTATTCAACGAAATCAAACAAAAAGAACAGCTCCAGGAAGCGTATAAAAAGCTGGAGGAGCTGGACCGCACCAAAAGCGAGTTTGTCTCCATTGCTTCCCATCAGTTGAGAACTCCACTTTCCGCAATGAAAGGGTATATTTCAATGATTTTGGAGGGCAGTTACGGCAAGCTTGATACAAAACAAAAAAAGCCATTAGAAAGCATATCTGAATCTAACGAAAGACTCATTCGGCTGGTCAATGATCTGCTTAATGTTTCCCGTATTGAATCTGGAAAAATTGAAATGAAATGGGAGCAGGGGAGCATGGAGGAGATAATCAAAAGCGTTGTTGAGGAGCTGGCAATAAAGGCAAGAGAGAAAAACACAAAGCTTGTTTTTGAAGAACCAGAAAGTTCTTTGCCTCTCATTCGTATAGACAAAGAGAAAATACGCAATGTACTGCTTAACATTGTAGACAATGCAATTCGTTACACCCCTCAAGGAAACATTGTAGTAAATGCCAAAACGCAAATGCCAAATCTTCTTATTTCTGTGCAAGACACGGGGGAGGGCATGACCCAAGAAGAGATTGGTAAGTTGTTTCAGACTTTTTCAAGAGGAGGAGCAGGAATGAGATTTTCAACAGAGGGCGCAGGCCTCGGATTATATATTGCCAAGAAGTTTTTGGAGATGCACAAGGGCAGAATCTGGGCAGAAAGCCAAGGAAAAGGCCAAGGTTCTACGTTTTTTGTAGAACTGCCTGTACAATAATGGGCTTGTGCGAAGTCCGTCCTCGCACACCCCCGCACTGACAATATGTTAAGGAAAGATCCAATCGTTGTAGGCAAAATCTACCACGTCTATAGTCGCGGCGTAGCAAAGGGCGCTATATGTGAAGGAGAATCTGACTCCTGGCGTTTTTTACAAGGCCTCGTATTGTTTAATGACACCAAAAGTGCCGCCAATATTCTTTGGCGCCTTCAGCGTAACCGAGGGCGTCTTACCATGAATGTGTTAAAAGAATATATTGTGTCTGATGACGGAGAGCGAGAACCGTTGGTGCGCATCATGGCTTATTGTATTATGGGCAACCATTACCATCTTCTTGTGGAAGAAATTCAAGAGGGCGGCATTACAAAGTTTATGCGTAAGCTCGGGACCGGCTACGCGAGATACTTTAATAACAAATATGAACGGGTAGGGCCTCTATTTCAGAGTAGATTTAAGAATGTCTTAGTAGACGATGAGCGCTACCTGCAGTATTTGTTGGTGTACATTAACGTGCTTAACCCGGCAGGCATTATTGAACCGAATTGGAAAGAACAGGGGATACAGGATGTTGAAAAGGTGCTGAAGTTCACGGAGGAGTATCAATGGAGCAGCCACGCGGATTATCAGGGTAAGCGCGGGTCGCTTATTTTAGATAGGGGCATACTAGGCGAGTTGCTTCCTACTCCTAGAGCATATACAGCCTTAGTAAGAGTGGTATTAGAAGCGAAAAAATACGCTGAAATAGAGCACCTAACACTGGAATAGGGCTTGTGCGAAGTCCGTCCTCGCACACCCCAACCCTTTTCTTACCTCATTGTCTCTTGATGTTTTGTGACGCAGGAACTATACTGACAAAACAAGACCTATGAAACGAACGTTCACCAATAAAATCCTCGCAGAGAAGGGAAGCAAGGTACAAATCGCAGGGTGGATTGCGACAAGGCGTGATCACGGAAAGATCATTTTTCTTGACGTTAGAGACATGACGGGAACGGTGCAGGTGGTATGCAGCCCTGAACTCGCAAAATCTTTAAGACCCGAGTGGGTCGTTGAGATAGAAGGCACAGTGAAAGAAAGGCCTGATGCAATGAAAAATTCAGCCGTGGAAACTGGCGACATTGAGATTGCAGCAGAAAAAATCGCCGTGCTCTCTGAAGCTAAAACCCTGCCATTTGCCATTGACACTAACGGGTATGAGATAGGGGAAGAGAAACGGCTCCAATACCGCTACCTCGATTTGCGCAGACCTCGCCTCAAACGAAATATTGAGATAAGAAACCGCGTCACTCAATTCATACGGGAGTTTTTGGTAAAAGAAGGATTTATAGAAATTGAAACTCCTATTCTCACCAAATCTACGCCAGAAGGGGCTCGGGATTTTCTCGTGCCCTCAAGAATGTATTCTGGCAAGTTTTACGCGTTGCCCCAAAGTCCCCAGCAGTACAAACAGCTCTTGCAGGTTGCAGGGTTTGAGAGATACTTTCAGATTGCGAGATGTTTCAGAGACGAGGATCCAAGGGGAGATAGGCAGCCTGAGTTCACTCAACTTGATATTGAAATGTCGTTTGTGGAGCAAGAAGACATGTTGCGCTTGTTCGAAGAACTCTACACCAAAGTAGTCGAGGAATTGTTCCCTGAAAAACGTATTATACAAACTCCTTTCCCCAGGATTTCGTACAAGGAAGCAATGGCAAAATGGGGGAGCGACAAGCCCGACTTACGAAAAGACAAGAGCAGCCCCAACGAACTTGCCTTTGCCTTTATTGTTGATTTTCCAATGTTTGAGTGGAAAGAAAAAGAGGGTCGTTGGGACGCGGTTCACCACCCGTTTACAAGGCCGCAGACAGAAGATATTGAAGAAGTTAAAAAAGACCCTGCAAACGTACTTGCATATCAATACGATCTTGCCTTGAACGGCTACGAAGTTGCTGGGGGTAGTTTGAGAACATATAAACCAGAATTTTTGCGTCAGGTTTTGGAGTTCATGGGAAATACCAAAGAAGAGGTCCAGGAGAAATTTGGCCATCTTTTTGAAGCATTTGAATACGGAGTCCCGCCCCATGGCGGGATTGCCGCGGGCTTGGAAAGATTTCTTGCAGTGCTCTTAAACGAGCCGAACATTAGAGAAGTTATGGTCTTTCCCAAAACCGGTGATAGCAGAGATCTCATGATGGATAGCCCCAGCGAAATATCTCCTGGGCAATTGAAAGAATTGAGCCTTGAAATTAAAAAGAGGAAATGAACTATGACAAAGAATATCCGAGTATTTTTTACTGCTTTCTTTTTCGTAGCAATAGCGTCATTGCTCGTAAACAACGGAGCCTCAAAGCTCGCTGATTTTTTCTTTTGGAATGAGCTTGCAACAGATTCTACCCTCTTGACAGCGCAAGCGGCTCAGCAAAAACTTCAAGAGCAAGCGTTTCAATCTCTTCCACTGCTAAAGAAAAATGTTCCAGCGCTTGAACTTTCTTCTCGCGCCGCCCTTTCTTTAATTATTGACGCAAAAGGAAATGCGCGAGCGTTGTATGAGAAAAATAGCGAGGTTTCTTTGCCTATAGCAAGCCTTACCAAACTCATGACAGCATTGGTTGCGCGAGAAAACTATTCCCTTCAAGATACCATTCTGATTTCAAAGAATGCGGTAGAAAAAGAAGAGAGCTTTGGGAATCTGCAGGTTGGGGAGAAACTGTCAGTAGAGAATCTCTTGTATGTAATGCTCATAGAATCAAGTAATGACGCGGCAGTCGCGCTTTCAGAGCTCATGGGAGAAAACGCATTTTTGGGGCGAATGAATAGCAAAGCGAAGAATCTTAACTTAGAGCATACATTCTTTGTTGATGTTGCAGGAGTGGATCCCGCAGAATCGAATGGTCTTCTCAATCGGTCTTCAGCAATGGATCTGGCCATCATTGCTTCGTATCTGCTGGAACAATATCCTGAAGTATTTCATATTCTCTCATTAAAAGAGGCGGGCTCGCTTATTAATACCAATGAGCTTTTATCGTATACGCAATGGCCAACCCCAATTCTAGGAGGAAAAACAGGGTGGACGCCAAGAGCAAACGGAGCCCTCTTGTTGGTGCTTGAGAGCCCAAAGAAAACAGGGTATTTGGTGAATGTGATCTTGGGATCTGACGCGCGCTTTGAAGAAATGAAACAGCTCGTGAACTGGGTATTTCGCTCATATTCCTGGACTTTCTAATGGAAAATATTTCAGAAAACTTACTTCAGGTAATGGGAGCAGGGGTTGCGAGCCTTTTTTTAGGGTTGATGCTTGCTCCTCGCCTAATTCGTTTTCTCATACAGCATCAGATGTGGAGAAAGAAGGTAAGAACTCAAGCCTTGGGAGGAGGAGATTTGCCTGTGTTTACCAAGTTCCATGGAGAAGGCGAGGTTCATACTCCTCGCTTTGGAGGAGTATTGGTTTGGCTCATTCCTCCTGCAGTAATGCTCGTTCTCGGGTTTCTCACTAAGACCCAAACAATACTTCCTGTTGCAGTATTGCTCATTGCTTCTTTTGTGGGATTCCTCGACGACTTTTTACAGGTAGCAGAAGGCCGCTTTGCAAAACTTGGCAAGCATTTCGCCGGTGGTTTGGAATTCAAGTACCGCTTCACGTTTATTGCTTTTCTTGGATTGGTTGTTGGTTACCTCTTTGTGTTTGTTCTTGGGGGCGGCGCAGTGCACATTCCGGGGCTTGGATATTTTGAAATTGGCTGGTGGTTTGTGCCCTTTTTTGCATTGGTGATGTTGGCTACCTACTCAGGCGGAGTGATAGACGGTATTGACGGTTTAGCCGGCGGAAGCTTTGCCTTGATGTTCAGTGCCTTTGGCGCCATTGCCTTTTTTGAGGGCAACACAGAACTTGCTGCCTTGTGTGCAGCAATTGTTGGAGCCTTGCTCTCTTTTTTGTGGTTCAAT
>VMEU01000010.1 GCA_007375675.1 Parcubacteria group bacterium Greene0416_39
CAGCGAGAAGCTAACTCTTGCGTTTGAAACAATGCCCGAGGAAAGAACCCTTATGTTGGCTTGCTTGAGAAGGTCAATCTGCTCTACTCTCTTTTGAAAGTCGATAAGCTTTGCAAGCAAGGAAGTGTCGAGAACGCGTTCTCCAAGAGCAACGTCTTGAGGTTTATTTACAGAGGAGATTTTCATAAGAGTCCCTGAGTCATCGGGCTTGAAGATAATACCCTTGTTGTCTAACGCAAAACACGAGTTGGTAGTGCACCACTGAGCCACTTCTTTCCGTTCTATGATACGAAGGGCAAGGGTTGAGGGAAACTCACGGAACACCCTCACGTTTTCAACTTCGGGAAATTGCTCCAACACCAACTGTTCCATCTGATTCCTTTTAAATAGAAAGATGCTCCTTGTTTCAAGAAAGAGTACTCTTGAAGGAACAAGTTTTTGGACGTGCGCAACTATTTCTTCTCCTCTTATACTTCCGTTTGAAACAACTCTCTGAACCTGAAACATTGGGGAGAACACAAGAAAATATCCAAGGGAACCTGCAGCAACAAAAAAAAGAAGGCATGCCCAGAAAAACTTGCGTTTGAGTATTGTTTTTTTCTTTTTAAATCTCCGTCTTTTCTTTTCCATGCGTTAGAGGTTGCGTCGTATTCTGCGAAAAGTCTCAAGGAAATAGGTAATCCAATAGGTCCATGTAAAGGGAAAGTCTTGCGTCTTCACGTATTCATACGCCCTGCCCCCAAACCCCATTTTAAAAAGAGTAGGACCTGCCCAGGGGTGGCCAGACTGGGTTTTTGGGTTCACGTATCCCCAAAAATCATAGAGCTGACACCCTCTTCTTTTTGCCTCTTTGATTGCCTCCCACTGCAAAAGGTAAGGTAAGGAAAACTTTGCGTAAGAAGGCACAGAAACCGCGTGGTGATAAAAAGCAATCCCAGACCAGAACACCACAAAAGAAGCAGCGGCAACCTCCCCTTTATACTCGCCCCAGAAGAGCGCAATATTGTCGTTTTTTGAGAACTTCTCAAACTCTTCTTTGAGATAGGTAAGAGAAAAGGGCACAAATTTTTGGCGCTTTGAAACAGTTTTGTGCAATTGTGCAAATACATCAATATCTTCACTCTTGACGCTTATACGAGTAGTAATATCCGGATTTTTCTCGCATTTTCTAATAAGGTAACGCGTTGTGTCTCGAAACCCCTTAAACAATTCTTCTTCAGAAGGCGTAATATCCAGCTTCCAAGAAGCTTCAGGGTGCATTTGAATGGGGGCATTGCGGCCTCCCAAGCTCTTAAACATTCTATTGTTCTCCTCGTTCCTCTCCCATATGGGATTGATTCTTAGAAAGCTCGCTCCTTCTTTTTTTGCAATGTCTTTGCACGTTTCAAGAAGCAAAGAGATCATCTGAAGCTTATCTCCGGACTTTGCTATCGGACCGTGTGGAACTAAGAGAAAGGTGCCTCTTTTGGCAGAAACCTTTACTACAAGAGCAAGGGCAACAAGATCTTTCCCAGAAAAAAACCCAAAGCGCCAAATATTGCCTCTCATTGCCCTCTGAAACTCTCCCCATTCCCACGAATGCAAAAAGGTTTTCTCTTGGCATTCCTTGAGAAACTCCTCCCATATGGTTTTGTCCGTGATTTCCCTAAGTTCCATAGGTTTTCAAAAACTCAATAATCTTTGCTGCGTCTTTCTCTTTCATGCGGATATGCGTGGGAAGGTTCAAGGTTTCTTGAGAAAGCTTTTCTGCTGTGGGACAACTCCCTTGAATATACCCTAGTGCGTCTAATCTTGTATCTTCTGGCGCAACAGGGCTCGTGTACCAATCCCCTATCAGAAAATTCCTTTCCCAGCCTTTTCTTATAATCTCATGCGCTTTGGCATGACGTAAAGGAAATCGTAAAAAAATGTGCTCTCGTTCTGGAAATGCTTGAGGAAGAATATAACCGCTGTTTTTCGATTGTTCTCCGTAAAATTTTGCAAGTTCTTTTCTGTGAGCGTTGAACCTCTCCAACTTCTGAAACTGATGAAGAGCCAAAATGGCAAGGGCGTTGGACAGACGTTTTGGAAAATATGAGGGCTTTATCCCTCTTTTCTCTTTCCAATGAACTGCCTTAGAAAGAATGTGCAGCCACTGAAAGAGTATTAAGAGATATTTCCCAAAAATTCTGTATGTGGGAAGAATCAACCAATTCATGAGAATAGGGTGGAGTAGCTGCTGAAGAGTCCAAAACAAAGATGGATATTCGATTTCTTGTTGAAATGTTTGAATGTTTTGAGCGAGAACAGAATCGTTTGTTGCAACCATACCGCCATATACCGAAGAAATAACCTTATCTCTTGAAAAGCTGAAAAATGCTGCCTTCCCAAAGGTTCCAACCTTCTTTCCCTTATATGTTGCTCCAAGCGCATGCGCACAGTCTTCAATTAAGACAAGATTATGTTTTTTGCACACCTCCTGTACCTTTTCCATATCAGCTGGCAACCCAAAGGTATGCTGAACAATAACTGCACGGGGGCGCCCGCCCTGAGCTTGCCGAAGTGTTATCTTCCTCTCTAAATCATCCACATCAATATTATAATCATCTTCTCTACAGTCTACATACACCGGTTTCAAACCTGCCCAAATAACAGGATTCGGCACTGCGTTGCACGTAAACGCCTGCAACAGGACTTCATCCTCCTTCGCCAAGGCTTCGGAGGACAAAAGCGCTTGTAAAATCGCCATCAATGCAGACCTCCCGCTATTGAATGCAAATGCGTGTTTTATCCCAAGATACTTTTGGAATTCTTTCTCCAGCACTTTAATTTCTTTGCCCTTAAACCAGCGCCACGGCTGAAACAACAACCCAAAAGCCAGTCGCACATCATCTGGCTCCGTATTCGGCGACAACGATATCGAAATTGGTTTAATCATTTTTACTCAATAACGCAAGAAGCTGGCGCTGTACTCTACTCTCTTTTCCTCCTTCAAGCAAAACCGCGTCGCCTTCTTTCACCATACCTTTTACTTTTTCCAGAATTTCTTGTGAGCTTTCCATATATATAACTTTTTCGCTTTGGCGAGCTCCTTCTTTTACGTCCTGAAAATGTTCTCTGGTGGTGATAATCGCCAAATCACAAACTTCTGCTATCTTCTCCCCTATTCTTTTATGCACTTCTTTTGACGCTTTGCCAAGCTCAATCAAACATGGCATCACAATTACTTTCTTACCAGGCCAAACTTTCAAATACTCCAAAGCTGCTATAACTCCATCAGGATTTGCAGAATAGATGGAATCAATAACATTCAAACCACTGATCCCTTTTTTGAGCTTCATTGCTCCCATTTCAGGAGTAATGGTTTTACAGACATCTGCAATTTCTGCAAGAGTCATTCCAAATTCTTTTGCTCCGGCTATCGCTAAGAGCAGATTCTCTGTATTATATCCGCCTAAAAGATTTGCCGTTATGACAACGTTCTCTTGGCCGAAAACAAGGTTAAAAGAAATTCTTTCTTTCTCAACCGTAAGATTTTCTGCACGAATGTCTTTTCCAGAGAGAATTTTCCTTGAAATAGTAGACTTTTCATACAATTCTTGAGTATATTTGTTACTTCCATTGAAAATTACTGTGCCATTCTCTGGTAAAGAATCTACTAATTCCTGTCCACCTTCTGCGCTCAACAGATTTTCCATGGAACCAAAAGTAGCAAGGTGTTGTTCATTTGCCCCCGTAAGAATCGCAATATTGGGTCTAGCAATACTTGCCAAAAGCTTAATCCCCCCTTTGTTATATGCCCCCATCTCACAAATAAAAATTTCTGTGTCGTCTTTCAAATCCTGAAGAATTGTTTGGGAAACGCCAACTTCTGAATTGCGGTGCTCTGGAGTTTTCACAACCCTAAACTTCTTTTGGAGTATTGCAAAGAGAAACTCTTTGGTAGAAGTTTTCCCATAGCTTCCCGTGATTCCAACAACTTTTAGATTTGGAAGCGTTGCCCTCTTTTTTGTAGCTTTCTGGATGATTCTTCTCTTCCCAAGCACAGCAAAAGGTTGAAGCATCAGAACTACTACCGCAACGACAAACGGCGTAAGCACATCATACAGAAGCATCCCCAAAACTGGATCCATGTAAGGGGAAGGAATGCGAAGGAAAAGTCCCAAAAGCGGAGATGCCCACCAAAGAACAATTATGAAAAATAAGAAAAGACGAAGAGCAATAATTTTCTTTGTCGGCACTGGTATGCGTAGTGACCGGCCAAAAAAATCGCGAGCCGCCTTTAACCCTTCTAGTAAATAGACCAGGAAGATTATTCCAAAAACTGAAAACCCAAGACGCAAATCGAGATGCAAATAATCTTCGGGATCAAAGGTATCAAGAATATAAGGAATCCCAAAAGCAACAACAAGAATCAATACTACTTTTAAAAAAACAAGCTTGTCAAATAAAAGTTTTTGGCCGTGAGAAGTCCGGAAATGGTCAATAAATCTTCCTATATGATATTCTTTAAGCTGCCACAAATAAAGCCAGAAGTTAACGGCCTTGATTTCACGAATGAGCCACAGAACAGGCAAAAGAAAAAACAAGAAAATTGAAAAAAGAAAATCAAGAATCATGCGGAACTTAGAAATTTAATTATAGCTTCCGACAACTTTTCTGGCATATGCTGCTCAATGTCGTGGTCTCCTCCGGGAATGATGGCAAGCTGCGAATCTTTTATCCTCTGGTGTATCAAATAGGCGTCTGAAACAGGAATGACATCGTCTTTGTCTCCCCAGATAATAAGAGTTTGCGCTTCAATTAAAGAAAGGTAAGAAGAAAGATCGCTGCCTATGACTTTTTTATAGGTTTCTTTCATTACGCCTGGAGCATACGGATAATCGCTTTTTCGCACAACGAATTTGTAGAAGGCCTTTCTAAGAAGCCCATAGAACGGCACAAAAGAAAATATCCTAAAAACCCTGGCGACAACCTTGAGAATCGTTTTCCTTGCGCTTTCCCTTCTGAAAACAGCGCTTGCAAACAATACAAGTTTCTTAACCCGTGAGGGAAATTTCGAGGCGTACACGGCAGCTATTCCCCCTCCAAAAGAATGGCCAAACAGATAAAAGTTTGCAAGGCCAATACTCTGAACAAATCGATCTACAAAATTGCAGTAATCCTCTACACTCCACGCAAAAGAAGGAGCGCCACTCTTACCAAACCCTGGCAGATCTGGAACCACAACGGAAAAATGATTCTGCGAAAGCAGTTCTGCAACAGCTACCCACCTATCGCTTTTCGACCCCCACCCATGCAAAATCAAAATAGGGGGGCCTGACCCTGCCTCGCCGGCAGGCGGGCCCGCAATTTTGTAGTGAACTTGCAGACCATTGAGATTG
The DNA here is from genome assembly GCA_007375675.1 of Parcubacteria group bacterium Greene0416_39. Taxonomy (GTDB): domain Bacteria; phylum Patescibacteriota; class Minisyncoccia; order Minisyncoccales; family UBA10102; genus VMEU01. The sequence goes on from VMEU01000010.1 coordinate 5,364, forward strand.
ACTGCCTTTTCTTCCATTTCATTTCTTCTATCTTTTGATTTCTTTCTTGCCCATGTATTTTTGAAGTACTTTCGGGATTTTTACTGATCCGTCTTTTTGCTGGTAGTTTTCTAGTATGGCAATGAGCGTGCGGCCTATGGCAAAGCCGGTTGCATTGAGCATATGCACGAATTCAAGCTTCCCGTCCTTGCTCCTGAATCGAATATCCAATCTCCTTGCCTGAAAATCCGTAGTGTTGGAAGCAGAGCTTACCTCACGATATTTGTTTTGCCCTGGCAGCCACGCCTCGATATCTACCGTTGAAGAAGAAGGACGCGCCATGTCTCCGGTAGCTAACTGCATCACTTGGTAAGGGATCTCTAAGGCCTGCCACAGCTTCTCTTCCAAAGAAACCAAGAACTGATGCTCCTCTTTTGACTTGTCGGGATGCGCAAAGCTAAACATCTCCACCTTGTCGAACTGGTGCAAGCGCAGAATGCCTTTGGTGTCCTTGCCGTAAGACCCCGCCTCCTCCCGAAAAGAAGTAGAGAACGCAATGTATCGTTTAGGAAGATCTTTTTCCTCAAAGATCTCTCCCTGGTGCATGGGCCCTACTGATTGCTCAGCAGTTCCCACTAGAAACATGTTCTCCTTTTCCAAAAAGTACCGTTCTGCCACATCTTCCTTGGTATCAATATACCCCATGCCCTTCATCATTTCTGCCTTGATAAGCACAGGGGGAATGACTGGAATAAACTTTTCTTTCACAGCATAGTCCATTGCCATGCGCACAAGAGCAAACTCCAAAAACACCAAATCTCCTTTGATGTAGGCAAACCTGGAGCCCGATACCTTTGTGGCACGCTCCACATCAATAACACCAAGAGCTTCCCCGAGTTCCAAGTGGTTTTTTGGCTCAAAAGAGAATGTAGGTAGCTTTCCAATCTTTTTGACCACAATGTTGGCACTCTCATCGCCTACTGGAACATCTTCCTGGGGAACATTGGGAAGGTCTAATAAAAATTTCTGTAATTGCTCCTCTGTTTCTTTCAGTAAGGGTTCTTTTGCTTTTATCTCGCTTTTGAGGGCTTGTGCCTGAGGAATCTCATCTTTGCCAAGCTTGTTTTGCTGCGCCTTTGTTCCTTCAATCTCCTGCAACAGCTCCCTTCTTTTGATATCTAATTCCAGTATTCTTTCTACGTTACAAACCACTCCCCTGCTTTCGCACGCTTTCTTTACCTTCTCTGGATTTTCCCTTATGTATCTAATGTCTATCATGCGTGGGTTGCCCGCGCCGCAAGCGCGAATTGAAAAAAATAATTATCCAAATCTTCAAGAGAAGTCTTGTATTGATTGTCGCCGGTCGCCGCAGAACAAAAAAGTTCTCGCGCCACAGCAACTTCCCTTCTACGGCCAGTGTTCTTCCACCGCTCATCCTCTATTGTTAAATCCATTAATTCCAAGGCCCTTTCAGCAGAACCCCAAAAAAGTTTTGCGTCTTCCCCCTGCCAATTGCGCGTTCTTCCAACTTCACTGCCAATATTTCCCATTTGTTCTTCAAGGGAAAGCAAAAACCAACTGTCTACAATAGAAGGAGAATGATGCATTATTTTCATGGTTTTTAATCGCTCACAAGCTTTTGAATAATTGTTTTGATGCGCAATCTTATTTCTTCACTCTCTACGCTTCGTGTCCTATTGCCAAGCCAAACCTTTAAATTCACCATGGAATCAAATTCAACAAATGTGTCTCCCCATCGCCCTGGATACAAGTTTACACCCCATGTGTGATCACGCTTTGAACTCATTACTTCCATAAGTTGAACTTCTTCTTCGGCATGCATCACCCCTCCAATCGCCATAATTTCTTGCTCAATATCAACAACCGCTTTTACCGCTTCCCATTGCGCTTGCGCCGCTATCTCTTTGAGTTCATTTCGCGTGACTGGCTGATCTTTTACAATCTTAATTTCCATATTATTGTTTCGGTTTCATGGTGGGGAACAAAATCACTTCCCGTAAAGAATGGGAATCTGTGAGCAGGGCTACCAGTCTGTCCACGCCCATGCCAAAGCCAGCTGTGGGTGGCATGCCGTACTCCAAAGCCTCAACAAAATCGGTATCCATGCGCTGGGCGTCTGCCAGCCCTTTTCGAAACAGGGACTCTTGTTCTTCAAACGCTTTCCTCTGTACCAAGGGGTCGTTCTGCTCGGTATATGCTTTCACCAACTCCCAGCCCCCACCAACCAGAAGCTGGAAACTTTCTGCCTTGCTCGGATCGTCTGCCATGGCCTTTGCCAAAGGAAACATCTCTGCTGGATGGTGAATAATGAACTGAGGGTTCCACAGCTTTGGTCGAATTGCCTTTTTGTAGATTGCATCTACAATGCGTCCTTTGCTGAACGTTTTCTCCACGTCTACGCCAAGCTTCTTCGCCTCTTTCAGTAAAGCATCACGATTCAAAGACTCAATATCCAGCTTTACATATTTTCGGAACAACTCTGCATACTCAACACGCGGCCAAGGTATCTTGAAGCTAATCTTTTCCCCTTCATAGACAATTTCTTGCTTCCCTACTACCTTCTGCACAACGAAAGAAACAAACTCTTCGGTAAGCTTCATCATATCCTTATAATCAGCGTAGGCCCAATAGAATTCCAGTTCCGTAAAATCGGGATTGTGCTGACGATCTACCCCTTCATTCCGAAACACCCTTCCCATCTCATATACCTTTTCAAACCCTCCTACAATCAAACGCTTCAGGGGTAGCTCCAGAGAGATGCGAAGATACATGTCCAGATCAAAGGCATTGAGATGGGTGGTAAAAGGCTGCGCATCGGCTCCCCCGTACATATTCTGAAGAACCGGCGTTTCCACTTCGAGAAACCCCTTTTTATCCAAGAACTCTCGAATGACTTTCAGAATAGCGGTTCGCTTTTCGAACTTCTCCTTTATTTCCTTGTTGAACATAAGGTCGAGATACCGCTTTCGGTACCGCTCTTCCTCATCCTGAAGCCCATGCCATTTCTCTGGCAATGGCAAAAGAGATTTTGCAAGAATTTTGTAGTCTGCTACTTGGAGCGTCTGTTCTCCTTTCTGTGTCTTAAATAAAATTCCTCGAATTTGGACAAAATCTCCGATATCAATATTCTCCAGGAAAAACTGGTAAGGCGTCTCCCCTACGCGATCTTTTTTAATATAAGCCTGGATTTGCCCAGTGCCATCTTCAATATTAAAAAAGGTAGACCCGCCATGGCCTCTTATTGCGCGAATTCTGCCTGTCAAAACGATTTCCTTTTGCGTCTTTGCAAGCGAACCAAAGTTCTCCAGTGCTTGCACAAGCGTATGGGTTCTCTTCACTGCCCCAGGATACGCAAGCACCCCTGCTTTTTGTAGCCGCTGGAGCTTTTGAATCCTTGCCTTTCTAATTTCGTCAATGCTTGCCATATTCTCCTATTGTACGCTTTTTTGTCGTGTGGTCAAAAATACAAGGCTCCGCTTGTTCACTACGCTGGTCTGTGCTGGGACTGTCCCCGCTCATTCAAGCTGTTCAACTCCAACCACAGCGCTGTGCGCCTTAAACTTAATCCAATCTTCCACTGCTAATTGACAATCCTTCTCGCCTCCAAAAAATTCAAGGAAAAAGTCCTTTGTTATAAAAGGTGGGGAATTTTCTTTCCCAATGTAGTCAAGATAGCTGCTTGGTCTATAACTCTCTAACTTTTTTATGGCCTCCCCTGGATTCTTAACTTGGAATTCTTTCCATTTGGGCTCCCAAAGTTCCACGGGGTTCGTATGTACATATCGAAACGTATTCGCTAACTGTTCATCACTCTGTATGGGCACGGCCTTAAATCTTCCTTCAAAGAGCGGGCCAGTCCGGTTGTATCTTTTATTAAAATAAGTGGAAAACCCTCCAAGTTTTTTTATAAAATCAGAAATACCGCCGTCTGTAATTTCGCGAAGTATAAGATGAATATGATTTGGCATAAGACAAAATCCGTGTATTTCCACAATGGGTTTCCCTTTATTTTCGCGTACCCGCTGCACCCGTTCTCCTACTGTGCTGGCTGTGCTGGGACTGTCCCCGCTACGCGAAACAATCGACCACAAATTAATTGGTTGGACGCTATTGAATAATTCCAGACCTAAAATAAACCGAGAGTAATCCTGGCCATTTCTAAATACATGCCCCCTATTAACTCCTCTTTTCACAACATGATAAAAGCCGCCGACTTCTATCTTGAATTTTCTCGCATTGCGTGGCATACCTTCTCTAGTATAACATAGCTCAATGTGCGGGGACAGTCCCAGCACAGTCAGTCCCCAACTTCTAACGGGGCAAAACAAAAAACTGCTCAGTTGAGCAGAAGAAATTGGACCGGTCGGGGTGTAAGTGGGTACACCCCGACCGCTTAACTTACGAGGACGCTGGAGTCTTAGGATCCTTGAGATAATCTATGTACCTCTCCTCCACGCGATACCCCATTGTCTTGGCAGATTCATGAGCACCCCAGAACTCTCGCTTCCAGGTGATGACCATATTGTCTATCAAGACAGAATCTTCGCTGGGCATCGTTTGCCTCGCAATCTCTTGAGTAGTACAGGCAAACGAAAACCTTTCTGCGAAAGCCTGCAATGTTTTGTTTACCAACGACTGACGCAGAGGTGAGATTTCGCCATTGGAGTCGAATGGGCTGAAGCCGAGTGCTCTAGTGAACCCAATTTCGCGTTGCGTCTTCTGAATACTGGCCTGTAGCTGATGATCGTAGTCGTTCTGCCTCTCGACCAGCACACCTTGGTCTTCCACCACCTCCTGGGGAGGCCCTCCATCAAACATAGAGGTCTCTCCTCTGTGCCACCATCTGAGCAAAAAATCAAATGTCTTCATCGCCTCTCCTTCAACGAGTGCTTCTCGCTGTTGCCAGTGCTTCTGGCGTCTTTTTTAAAGTACGTTCTGCCCAGCGCTTCTGAGCAGGCAGGGCGCTTCCCTGCTTTGCTGAAAGGACCCACTTTCCCTTCAAACAGCTATATGCTATCACGAAGATGAGAAGATGTCAAGGAGAGCATAGACTTGCTTTCCTTGCGGGGTCATCACCTCTATCTTGTCTCCCTTTTTCTTTCCCAAGAGCGCTTTGCCTAAAGGAGATTCGGAGGAAATTTTGTCTTCTACGGGATTCGAAAGTTGGGGATCCGTAATGGTGAAAGAAAACTTTTCTCCGTTGCTCTCAATGGAAACTTTAGACCCTAGTTGAACCGTATCTCCCTGCGGAGACAAGGAAAGTACTATTGAGTCACGAATCTGATCTTCAAGCTGCGCAATGCGCTGCTCCAAGAAATTCTGTTCTTCTCTTGCGTTGTGGTAGTCGAAATTCTCGCTCAAGTCGCCAAAAGAAATCGCTTTGCGCAAGCGCTCGGTAATCTCCTTGCGCTTCACATTTTTGAGCGTATCAAGCTCTTGTTTTATTTTGTCTAACCCTTCTTGTGTAATTTCCATGTTTGTTGTTTTACCGCTGATTTATACTGATACGGCGGATTTATGCTGATACGTATCCGCATTAATCAGCTTAATCCGCATTAATCCGCGGTATTAGTTTTATTAAAATACCACTCTAACGCCCCTTTTACAACCGGGAGGGTTGCAACTTGGCCTTCCCGTACGTCTTCTACCACAACCACAATGACAATGCTGGGGTTCTCGTAGGGCGCGAAAGCCGCTGTCCAACTGTATACAAAGTCTTTTCCGTCTAAGGTTTTGCGGCCTGTTTGCGCCGTTCCTGTTTTTGCCGCTGCTTTTACTGGAAGGTGGTCTAGCCAACCGGTTGCAGACCCCGCAGTCACGGTTTGGCGCATACCTTCTCTTATAAGCTCAAGGTTCTCTGCAGAAACAAAGTTTTCCCGCATGACCTTTGGCTTAAATGTCTCGAGAACACGCTTATTGCTGTCTGTAATCTTTTCTACGACATGGGGCTCCATCAACTTTCCTTTGTTTGCTATGGCGCCAATAGCAAGCGCAACTTGGAGAGGGGTTATGGCAAAAGGTCCTTGGCCAATGGAAAAATGGTACGTATCCCCAAGACGCCAGTTTTTGTCTATAGTAGGAAGAATGCCAGAGCCCTCTCCTGGTAGATCAATGCCTGTTGGTTTTCCCCATCCGAAAAGCTCCAAATACTTTTTGATTCTCTCTGGCCCCAATCCTTGAAACCTTTCGTACCCTCCCCCAATAATGTAAAAAAATGGGTTTACCGATTCTGCGATTGCTCTTTTTAAATCGCTGTTTCCATGAAACTTCCAATCAGCAAAGCATTCGTCTTGTTTTGTAAAAATATTGGGAACGCAAAGCTCCAAAGGAGCAAACAGCACGGTGTCTTTTGTGATAACACCTTCCTGCAAAGCAGCAACTCCCATCAAAGGCTTAATGACAGACCCGGTAGGGAATCCAATGCCTGAAATGGCGCGGTTGAATAAGGGATGCAAAGGATTTTTGAGCAAGGCCTGCCACTCTTTGGAGCTCAAACCCCCAGAGAACGCATTCGCATTAAAACTCGGAAGGCTGACCAGCGCAAGTATCCCTCCTGTCTGAGGATCTAAGGCAACTGCGGCAGCTTTTTTTGTTCCAGTTTGGTAAAAAACCTCTCGGAGTTCTCGTACAATTGCTTCTTGGAGCCCAGAGTCTGCAAAAAGCACAGCATTCTTTGCGTCTTTGGGCGCAAACTCTTTAACTTCCCCTACCACTGCCCCTGAAGCATCTTTTTGAAGAATTCTCTTCCCTGGGGTTCCTCTTAAAAAGGGCTCGTAGAATTTTTCCACCCCTTGTTTTCCTATCTGATCTGCAAACGAGTATCCTCCAAGCGTCTCGAGCTCTTCTTTGGAAACTTTTGCAGTGTATCCCAGTAAATGCGAAAAGGCGTCTCCTTTTAAGTAGGCGCGCCTCGCGTTCTCTTGGATTTCACATCCCCCAAACTCCCCCTTATTTGCCGCCAAGACCACAAGCGTTTCGTGGGGAACATCTGCTAACAGCAAAGCTTGAGATTCTGGGCTTTCGTTAAATGCTTTTTTCAACTCTTCAAAATCTTCTTTTGAAAGCTCTGAAACCTTTTTCACAACAGCTTCTTTGCCTGCAGTACCAAGAGGCATTTCTCTTTTGTCGCATACAAGGTCAAAGCTTGGAGAGTTTGCCACAAGCTGAACAAAGTCTCTATCGTAAATGACTCCTCGGTTGGCAAGAACGGAGATTTCCCGAAAGGTATTCTGATACGCAAGTAAAGAAAGTTTGGATCCCTCAACAACCTGAAGCTGAAATGACTTTACAAGGAAAACTGCGCCAACAACAAGAAAAAGGACATAGAGCCCCCTCAATGTATGCAGGGGCAGCGGAACCTCAAGCCGTTGACCCTCGAGTCCAACGTTCGCGATTGTCGCTAGGCGATCCAACAAAACCTCTTGCGGCTCAAGCTCTGTTGCGCCTGTTTTAACGAATAAATGCATACCTTTCTTTAACCATCTGAACTAAAAAACCAAAGGACAAAAGAAGCACCGGCCAAAATCCAATGAAGGCAGAAGAATACATATCCAAGACTAATCCTGAAACCACAGCTGGGAAAAACCACATCACAGAGTCTGACCTGTAAAGTACCAGGAAGAAAACAAAGAAAAGGACAAGGATATTTGGAACGACTCCAAACACAGGAAAGTGAGGGAAAAAACTCGCCTGCAAAAATGCAATCAGGGTAAAAAGAAGGGAGATAAAAAGTATCTGTTTCATGCTCAAAACTCTGTAATTACCAAAAGGAATTCTTCTGCTTGAAGATTTCCAAAGGGTTCAAGGAACGCCTGTGCAAAGGGCTGGGTAGGTAAATCCTTAATTTCTTTAATTGTTCCCACAAGAAGATTCTCAGGGAACGTTCCTCCTAAACTGCTCGTCACCACCGTATTGCCAAGCGAAAGTTTCTCGTCCTTTTGCACGAGGTCAAGGAGCAGACGGTATCTCCCCTGGCCCCGAACCAGTCCTACGGCATTTGTCTCTGGAATCTTTGCGTCAAAAGAGCTCTCGGGATGAGATATAAGGAGCACTTTCGCAAAGGAGTCTGATACCTCGCTCACTTTTCCTGCGAGAACTTTGTCTGACGTTATGACCGGCATCCCAATCTTTGCTATTCCTTGCTCTGGCATACGTATTACCAACGTATCCGATCCTGCGTCTTTCCCAAGGATGGAAGCTACAATAAAAGTGAAGTCAGAGGTCTTACTAAGTGCAAGAGCAATTCGGAGAGTTTCGTTTTCTTTTTTCGCATCCTGGAGCTTTGCAATCTCTGCCTTGAGCATAAGATTCTCAGACTCAAAAGGGTTGTTCTTTTTCTCAACAGACCCAACGCTCCAAAGCAAAGATTCAAAAGGAGCAAAAACAAAATGAAAAAATCCCCGAATTGGGCCAGGGAAAAAGTTAAAAAAGAGAATAAAAAGAAACAGAATGACGGGAAAAAGAAATCTTTTTTTTACAGAGGAAGACAGCATTGCATTAGGTTAATATAGTATAGCAGGTTTTTCTCTCAGTATCTCATCAATCTCTTGTTGCAGTTTCTTTGTATTCCCGTGGCTCATCAATCCAAAATAGGATTGGACCGTTGCCATGTTTCCTCGTTTTCTTTTTATACCACGAAACATCCTTCGTTTCGTCATAGTTCGCAGTACCCGATGATCTGGAAAATACACCCAACCGAGAAAATCTACTCCGGAAGCAACTGTTTGTATGAATGTCTTGCTTGGGTGCAATTGAAGACGCAGATTACTCCATAGAAAGTAGCTGATTCTCAAAAGTACACTTTTCAGCCATTTTCTATCTTCAGATAGAATAACAAAATCATCAGCGTAGCGGATATAATATCTTGCTTTCAGTTTATGCTTCACAAACTGGTCAAACTTGTTCATATACACATTCACTAAAAGCTGTGACGTAAGATTGCCAAGCGGCAAACCCAGGCCCTTCCTTGTTGAATAAAAGCTCTCAACAACTTGAGAAATAAGCCATTGGACATCTCGATTGGGTATATAATCTCGAGTTATTTCAATAAGTACGGCCTGATCTATTGATGCAAAGAACTTTTTAATGTCGCATTTGAGAATCCAAACTGTTTTTGTGTGGTTTTCGGATGCCTTGTATGCAAAAGCGCGAAATCTGTTTATTGCTTTATGCGTTCCTTTGCCAACCCTACAAGAATAAGAGTCAGATATAAAGGTTTTATCGAAAAACGGATAGAGTATTCTGTAAAGAGCGTGGTGCAACAATCTGTCTCTGACGCTTGCTTTATGGATATTTCTTGGTTTGGGGTCTGAAATGTTAAACGCTTTGTATCCTCCGTGGCGGTAGGTATAGTTGGCAAGATCTCTGTGAAGCGATAGAATGTTATCCATAAGGCGCAATGAAAACTCCTGCACGTCTTTCTTGTTTCTCTTACCTTTTACAAACTCTTTCCACGCCTCCAAAAGGTTATCAACAGAGATAATATCTTCAAACGTATGTCTCAATTGAATTTTCATAAAAAATCTTTTCAGGTAACCCCCCCCCAACGGATTCTACCACTCTTAGAGAAAACAAAAGATGCTTACCTGCTTTGGTATGGCTATTATCAGATTATACCAAAAACACATAGACACTCTCTGGGGCAGAGAATTGATACTCTCTTTGTTGAGATTATAGAAGCACTCGCAACTGCGAGTTTTCTTGCACGGGAAGAAAAACAACCATGGGTTCGCTTAGCGATAAGAAAAGTTGATGTGCTCAAAATATTTTTGATGATACTTTGGGAGGCCAAGTCGCTTGATAATAAAAAGTATATTGCCATCTCTCTTAAGATTGACGAGATTGGTAGGATGCTCGGCGGATGGAACGGCCAGCTGCAGAAACAAAACTCTCCCCATAAGGGAGAGAAATGAAGTGAATTGCTGGGCAGAACAAAGACCCACTGATTGTCAGGATTCCAGACATTGTCGGGATTGCCATTGTTGCTGTTGAGCCACTGGCCATTGTCATTGTGCTCGACATTGAACACATTGAGGCCGCCATCCGAATCGGTTATGTATAGGATGCCTCCCTTACCACCACCCCTTGAATACTCTCGGGGTTGTATCGTATTCGTGAGCTATACTCACCTAGCACCCTATACCAAGTAGCTTCATTTTTTGAAGTTTCTGCATACACCACTCTATCCCAAACCGTAGTCGGAGATACTCTCGATGTATGGATACTGGGTTCGGTAGCGGGAAACCGTAATCGCCCGCGTATTCACCTACTTCCGTTTCTATTGTAGCAAAGATAAAGCCCCGTATCCATCCCTCGTTTGTGGCGAAGG
>VMEU01000013.1 GCA_007375675.1 Parcubacteria group bacterium Greene0416_39
CATCTTGACGTGGTCTGCCTTTAGGAGTATGCTGACAGCGGTCGGAGATTTATATATAAACGTAACGTACCATCATGACAGGAACCATCAAAACACTTACGGACAGGAACTTTGGATTCATTGCTCGCGAAGGCGAAGCAAAGGACCTTTTCTTCCATGCCAAGGATTTGAGCGGCGTGACTTTTGAAGAGCTCAAGGAGGGCGATGCAGTTACCTTTGACGTTGTTGACAGCGAAAAGGGGCCAAACGCCAAGAACGTAACAAGAGCCTAGTACGCAACTCTAATAAAAAACCGCCCTTCGATTTCACTCAGGGTGGTTTTTTATTTTCTCTCTTGAATTTGATTCAGTATCTTTTTGACTTGCTCCATGGCTTCAAAGTCGTGAATTGATAACGCTTTTGCCGTTGGATTCACTTTTTTGAGTTGCGCTACTTTCTCCTGGATTTGGAGCATGTCGCATAAATCAGATTTGGTGAGGAATACGTATTCCTCTTTTTGCAGTAACAATTTATTGTAAGCGCCAAGTTCATTGCGTATGGTTTGGTAGTCTTCTGCCGGGTTTTCAGATTCCCCGGATATTAAGTGGAATAGAATTTTCGTCCGTTCAATGTGGCGGAGAAACTTGAAACCCAGGCCTTTGCCCAAAGAAGATCCTTGGATGAGGCCTGGAATGTCAGCGACAATTAAACCATAATACGTGCCGAGGTTGGGTTCTAAGGTGGTGAATGCGTAATTTGCAACCCTGCTTTTTGCGTTGGTCAGTTCGTTGAGCAGGCTTGATTTGCCGGCGTTGGGGAGGCCGATAAGGCCAATGTCTGCGATAAGTTTGAGTTCAAGGCGGATATTGAATTCTTCGCCCGGTTGGCCGTATTGAAACTCCTTGGGACTTGTATTTGTGGGTCCTCTAAAATGAAAATTGCCTTTGCCTCCGCGGCCGCCCTTGGCAATCAATAACCGTTCTTTGAGTTTAACTATTTCTTGGTCGTTTTTTGCAGTAAGGTTATGAACCACTGTTCCAATCGGCACCTGGATTATGAGGTCTTCGCCGGCTGTGCCGTCGTTCAGTTGTTTTTTTCCGTTTTCGCCGTTTTCAGCCTCAAAAACTTTTTTATGACGAAGGTGATTGAGCGCGCTCAAATCCATGATGCCCTCAAAATATACGTTTCCGCCCCTTCCGCCTGAGCCGCCGGTTGGGCCAAGGGTCATAAGATTTTTATTGAACGCAACAATGCCGTCCCCGCCCTTCCCTGATTTCACATAAATTGTAATGTCGTCAATAAGCATAGGATATCTATTACTGTAGCACAAAAACGATCCGGTGACGTTGACCGGCTCGTTTTGCGTACTCAATTACTTGAGGCGTTACTGAACAGGAGTGGGAACTGGGGTAGGAGTAGGAATGGTTCCGCGTTGTTTCTTCTCAGTTTTTCTCTCCTGTTTTTCCTGTTTCTTCTCAGTTTTTCTCTCCTGCTTTTCCTGTTTTTTCTGAGTCTTTTGGAGTTGTTTTACCTTTTCTATGCTAGGTTTTGCTGCGGCTCGGATAGCGTTGATCTTCTGCTCGTATTCAGCGCGGATAGCCTTTATTTTGGCTTCCAGTTCTTCTTTAAGCGCTTTGATTTTTGCTTCAGCTTCTCTATTGGCGGCGCTTACATCTTGGCCAACGCCACTTGTGCTTGATTCAACTGGTAGGGTCACTGCTGCTGGGGGTGGAGCAGTAGGGCTTGGCGCAGGCGTTGTTTCTTGGGCAAAGGCAATCCCGGTCGTGGCCAGCAACGCAGCTATGCTTAGCGTAAAAGTTTTCTTCATATATTGGTCAATAAATTTGTTCATCTTCCCGACCTTTTTTGAGTTTATCTTTTAGTATAGTAGTATTTGATATACATGGCAACTGTTGACACGACTCGTTGAGTTGAGCTATACTTAATACAGGATAATAAATCTAAGCATGCTAGTTTTATGTGCCAGGTTTGCGGATGTACTCCATGCAGCAAGTGCGGCAAGGAGATCAAAGGTGAGAATTGTTCAGGATGCGATAAAGCATCTGCCGAGTGCACGTGCGAGAAAGAGGAGTAAACACTTAGGAGCCGAGCTTCTAACCAGGAATCGCCACGGGGGCGATTTTTTGGTATGGCAAAGGTATTTGACAGAGAGTATTGGGCTTTGTACAATAGGTCTATGAAAAAGAAAACCGTCACTTTAGAGGATTTGGCAAGAATGGTAGCGAAAGGGTTTGAAGAGGTTTCAAAAAAAGAGCAGGTAGAAAATCTCGATGGGAGAGTTGAGAATCTTGAAAAGTGGGCAAAAATGCGGTTTGATAATGTTGACAGAGAGCTCAAAGAAGTCCGCAAGCAACTCATAGGGATAGTATATCGTTACGAATTTGACCATCTTGAAGATCGGGTCAAAGATTTAGAGGGTCTTCTTGCTATTGGTAGCAAAAAACGCTGACGGCAAAAGTAAAAATACAGAAAGTCGCCACCACGGCGATTTTTTGTTGACAGCAAAGTCTTTTTGGTGTACTCTTTTTTTGTATGATACAGCAAGCAAAAACAATACAAGTACATAGCCCCGAGCTTCAAAGGGGATT
>VMEU01000014.1 GCA_007375675.1 Parcubacteria group bacterium Greene0416_39
AGCCGAAGGCCTGCTCCAAGTTTTGTTCGCAAGACATACCAAAGACCGCGCTGGAAATAATTATGTATCTGATGTACATAGATGAATCAGGAGATACCGCAACGCTTCAGCAAGCAGGAAGCAGAGTTTTGGTTTTGACTGGCTGTATCATCGACGAAAAGGACAAACGAGATATTGAAAGCCGATTTCGCGATATTAAGCAAAAATACTATCGGGATCCCGGTATAGAAATTAAATCAAATTATTTGCGATATGCGAATCCAAGAATAACCGATCTTGAAAAAAGTTCGCCCATAAAACTGTATGACCAAGGGCAATATGACGCGTTGCAAATAGATATACAGGCTTTTCTCAAGTCAATACCAATTATATTGATCTCTATCGTAATTGATAAAAAGGGATACTGGGGTACATATCCTTCGCAGAATCCGTATCACGCGGCATATATTTTTCTGATGGAACGCTTCCAAACATTTCTTGGATATAAAAACGCACTCGGCCTGTGTATCATTGATCCTCGCGAAGGTCGCGTCGTTGATAAACGAAATATAGATAAGGAGTTAAACGATGTTCATTTGCTCTTGCAGTGGGAGAAGGGAGGATTTTGGAAACCTTGCCCGCGGATTATTGAAAAAGTTTTATTTTCCGATTCTTCGTTGACGATAGGCATACAAATTGCCGATCTTTATTGTTACCCCATCTATCACATTTTTCAGTACAATAAGAAGGAGAGTGAGTATGAATGGTTTGATAAAATTTCACTGCCGAAATTGTATTATCATACGACTATTACGGCCGCGTCAGATGAAAGCCGATCGGGTCCACAAATCGACGGTACCGGATTAAAATTTTTCCCAACCCAAACAAAAAAGGACTTCCGGTTTTATCAATGAAAGCCCCCTTTTGATGGGCGAGGATTTCCGCCTCGACCACTTTCAGTATAGCACAAGTTTCCAGGTCAAGCAAGAGTTATCCACAGTTAAGATCTGCAAATAATATGAACAATCTACCTTCTCAATTTACTCTTTCACGAAAACCAACGCAATATCTCAAGCAGGGAATGAGTCATTGCGGGATGTACTCACTCAAAGCAATTTTGAGCGCGTATGGAAAAGACGTAAAGAATCATCCAACGGAGTATCATACGAACTGGATAGGAAAGCATTTGTTTAGTTTTGCCGTTGGGAAGAGATACTATGAGAAGATATTCAAATCCTGTGGCCTGGAAGCGCAAGGAGGCACAGCAAAAAACCTTTCGGCCGATGAAAAAATAATGCTTCTCAAAACTCTACTTTCCAAGGATAACCCTGTAATGATTCTGATTGGGAATGGGTATATCAGAAGTTGCGCCTATAATCCAATTTTTGGTCAGATTATTGCTCACTGGATCACGCTATGGGGATACGACAACGAGAAGAAGCTTTTTTACGTGTACGATTCAGCATTATCAAAAAAATGTTGGGATAGTAGCTTGCCTATGGGGAATACCACAAGAACCTATAAGGAAATATTGCGAGATTGGAATTTTGGTGACAAACCCTGGCATTTTTTGTCGTGGAATATATCTCACGAACCTTATTTCTATATTAAAGTTGAAGAACAGATGAGTTTCTAAAGATATGGAAAAGAATATCCGCAATATTGCAATTATTGCCCACGTTGACCATGGGAAAACCACGCTGGTGGACGCGCTTTTGCGTCAGTCAGAAGATTTTGCGATAAAGCAGGAAACCAAAGGATTGATCATGGATTCAAACGAACTGGAACGGGAACGGGGGATTACGATTTTTTCAAAAAATGCGTCTATTAAGTACAAAGATTTTAAAATTAATATTGTTGACACTCCAGGCCACGCAGATTTTGGCGGCGAGGTTGAGCGCATCATGAGTATGGTTCAGGGCGTATTGTTGCTTGTTGACGCAAAAGACGGTCCCATGCCCCAAACTAAGTTCGTGCTCAAGAAAGCTCTTGAGGCAGGGCATCGCGTGATTGTGGTTATAAACAAAATTGACTTGCAGGAGGCAAGGCCAGACTGGGTGCTGAATCGCACGTTTGATTTGTTTGTGGAGCTGGGCGCCACAAGCAGCCAGGCAGAATTTCCAGTTCTCTATGCCTCGGCCCTTGAAGGCAAGGCGGGATTTGACCCGAATCTGGCAACCATGGAGAACGTTCAGCCTTTGTTTGATACTATCATCAAAGAGATTCCAGGGCCGCCTATTACCAGCAATCCAACTCAAATGCTCGTGGTGAATACTTCGTACGACAACTACAAAGGCCCAATTGCAGTGGGATTTTTGGCCGCAGGAACCTTACAAAAGAACCAGCAGGTGATGCGAATCAAGACAGACGGAACCAATGTGCCTTCAAGAATAACTGCGGTCATGACCTTTGACGGGCTGAACCGAATAGAGGTTGATGAGGTTGAAGCTGGCGACATTGTTGATGCTGCCGTTCTGCGGGCAGAGCGTTTGGAACGGGAACTTCTCAATGATGTCGCCCTGCGCGTGGAATCTGTTGAGGATTTAGATTCTTCGTTTACTGTATCGGGCCGAGGAGAGTTTCACCTTGCCATACTTGTTGAGAAAATGCGCAGGGAAGGGTATGAATTTCAGGTAGGGAAGCCAGAAGTGATTTTTAAGGAAGAGAATGGCAAAACCCTTGAGCCCTTTGAAGACATCTATATTGAATGCCCAGAACAATATTCGGGAACTGTTATTGAGAAAGTGGGGAGCAGAAAGGGCGAAATGCTTGACATGAAGGTTGATAGAGGCATTGTCTTTTTACATTTTTTAGTTTCAACAAGAGGACTCATTGGGTACCGTTCAGAGTTTTTAACCGACACCAAAGGAGAAGGTATTTTTAATACGTTGTTTCACGGCTACAAACCTTCTCTTGGAGACATAAAGCCCAGGAATCACGGTTCGCTCATTGCCTATGAGACAGGAACAAGCAATACGTACGGGCTTTTGAACGCTCAAGAGAGAGGTCAGTTGTTTGTTGGTCCTGGAGTATCAGTATATAAAGGTATGATTGTGGGGAAGAATGCAAAGCCCCAGGACTTGGAGGTAAATATATGCAAAACAAAACAGCTTTCTAATATGCGTTCAAAAGGGGAAGGCGTTTCAGAACACTTTGACACTCCATTAAGCTTGAGTCTTGAAGAATGCATTGAGTATTTGGGAGACGATGAACTTCTTGAGGTGACTCCAAAGAGCCTGCGTTTGCGCAAAGTAGTTCTCAGTGCCTTAGACCGCAAGCGATCAACCATACATAAGTAATTATGGTAGTATATGAGAAATGAATCTCAAGGAAGAAATTCAATCTATAGTGAAAGGCGAGGTGGTAGATGACGAGGCAACGCTTGTGCGCTACAGCCGCGATGCGAGTATTTTTGAGGTGCAGCCGCGGCTCGTGGTGTTTCCAAAAGACAGAGAAGATCTCAAAAATCTCGTGGTGTTTAGCCAAAAGAACGGTGTTTCTTTGACGTGTAGAGGCGGCGGGAGCGATATGACCGGAGGTCCTTTGACAGAAAGTATTGTGGTAGACATGCAGAGGCATTTCAATAAAATTTTGGCACAGCCCGCACAGGGTTGGTATGCGGTGGTTCAGCCAGGCGTATGGTACCGCGATTTTGAGAGAGAAGCTGCAAAGAGAAATCTTTTGTTGCCTTGTTTCCCCGCGTCCAAAGAACTTTGTACTTTAGGAGGCATGGTTGCAAACAACGCAGGAGGAGAAAAAACCCTCGCCTACGGAAAAACCGATCGCTATGTGCAAGAACTCAAGGTTGTGCTTGCTGACGGAAATGAATACACCGTCAAACCACTATCAAGAGAAGAACTTACGGGAAAGCTTTCACTCTCTTCTTTTGAGGGAGAGGTGTATCGGAGGGTTTTTGCTATGGTTCAAGAGAATGAGGAGCTGCTCAAGAGCGCAAAACCAAAGGTTTCCAAAAACTCCGCAGGGTATGCTCTGTGGAATATATGGGACAAAGAAAAAGGGATATTTGATATGACAAAGCTCTTTGTCGGTTCTCAAGGAACGCTCGGAGTTATTACAGAGATTCGCTTCAGGCTTGTTTCTCAGACAACACATTCTTCTCTTCTTATTGTCTTTCTCAAAGACCAGAGCCTTCTTGCTGAAGCCACCCAAGCAATTCTCAAAGAAAAACCCGAAAGCTTTGAGCTGTATGACGACCATACTCTGAAACTCGCGGCGAGATTCTTTTTAGATTTTGTGAAAACTCTTAAGGGGAATATCTTTTCTTTAGGACTTGAATGACAGCAACCCCGTTTATTGACGACATCATCGTGCGTTCTGAAGACTTGGAAGCATTTTTGCCCAAGCTCAAAGCAATTCTTTCAGAATATCCCCAGCTTATCTATACCATTGCCGGCCATGTGGGAGATGGAAACCTGCACGTCATTCCTTTAATGGATCTGAAAAAGCCCAACGCCAGCAAAGTGATTTTGGAACTTTCCCAGAGGGTGCATAACTTGGTCTTCAATTTTAATGGTTCCATGACAGCCGAGCATAATGACGGCATAATCCGCACGCCTTTTCTTGAACAGATGTACGGGCCCAAAGTGGTTGAGTTATTTTTGCAGACAAAGAGAATCTTTGATCCTGCCAATATATTTAACCCAGGCAAAAAAGTTCTCGGGACCATAGACTACCTTCTTTCCCATATTGCAAAGACTTGAGGTGGTGGAAAGAAAAGTCTTCAAGAGAGACGAACTCGGCTAAACGTAGGCGGTTTTTTGTTTACACTGAGCTTGTCGAGGTGGTAAAATAAGATATGAAGATTTTTGTAACCCATGCAAAAAGTTTTGATTTTGAGAATGAGCTATACGCTCCCTTGCGCAACTCGCAGCTTGCAAAAGAACATCAGCTTATCTTTCCGGAAGAAGGGGAGCGCAAGAGAACCAAAGATAGCATTCAAGAATGTGGCGTAGTTTTAGCTGAAGTATCCTATCCTTCTACAGGATCTGGTATAGAGATTGGATGGGCAAATGCTTTGGACAAACCTATTATTGCGATCTATAAATCCGGCAGCAAGATTTCCAGTTCACTGGAGTACGTTACACAAGCAGTTATTTCATACAAGAATATCCACGAGCTTCCCGAGCTGATAGCTCAAGAGCTAAAGAAGGTGGGTCATATCAAACATAGTGAGTAGCGGGGTGGGGATAACTTTCTACTCTACTCCTCTATTGACTTATTATACACCGTGTATTATACTGAAAATGTGCTTGTGGGGCGTCAGCCCTATTCGGCTAAATCTTAAGCTGAAGGCAAGCACAACAAAAATACCGCCTTTTGGACGGTGTTTTCGTTTCAGTCTTCTGCTAAATCTCCCTTCGCCATTGAGACGACTTTAATGTCTCTATACTGACCTGTTCGCCACGCAGGAATAACGCTCCAAAAGTGTTTTTGCCCGTTGCCTATTTGTCTTACGATAACCTTTATTCTAAAGTTTTGGATTATGGCAACAAATCCCCAGTAACGCACAGTAGATGTTTCTTGTACTGTTTTCTTAAAGCGTTGCTTCGCCACCTCTATTAAACTTTCGTCATATTCTTGATAGGTGGTCGAAATTTCAATAACTGTCTTTGTTTTTGGCAAAAGTTTGAATTTTGTTATCTGGTCGTTCCTGTTCCTTTCCCGCCTTTTGCCCTTGTAAACAAGATGGTTGAATCCTTCAGCATCAAAGTGCACCACCTCATTGTTTAAAGCGGGACAACGAACAAACCCTAATGTTTTGTAGAAATTTCTCGCGTCTTCGCGCAGTTTCTCGTAGTTTGATACGTCTTGCATACAGTTAAGATTTTACTGGTTCTGTGGTAAAAAAACAATGGGGATGGAATAAAATATTAGAAAGAAAAGTTTTCAAGAAAGAAGAACTCGGTTAAGTTTTCCACAGGCATACTTTCGCTTGTATGCTTGCCCCGTAGTAGAACTTTGACACGTGTCTCGCTATGCGAGACACGTAGTTGCCAACGGCAGTCAAAGTTTCACTACGGGGCTTGACAGGGCGACTCCTGCAAGAGAAGATAGAGCCACTCTTTAAGAGTTTTTGGTATGCGTAAGCCCATTCTTTTATTTGGTATTGCTCTTTCTGTTTTCTTTGTTCTTTCTCAAGAAGGGG
>VMEU01000011.1 GCA_007375675.1 Parcubacteria group bacterium Greene0416_39
TAAGTGTTTTGATGGTTCCTGTCATGATGGTACGTTACGTTTATATATAAATCTCCGACCGCTGTCAGCATACTCCTAAAGGCAGACCACGTCAAGATGTATCCAAATCCAGAACCTGATCAATTCGAATCTGTTGTACGAATTCGGGTACGTGAGAAACAAGAATCATTGCGCCTTCATATTTATCTAATGCTAAAGCAATGACCGGCAAATGACGAAAATTCATGTGATTCGTAGGTTCGTCTAGAATAAGAAGATTGGGGCGCTCCAAAACGAGTTTCGCAAAAGCAACCAACCCCTTTTGTCCTTCGGATAACTTGCCGATTTTTGTTTTCATCAATTCTCCTGTGATTAAAAACCCAGCAGCCACAGAACGCATATGTTCTTCTCCCAATCCCCTTCCCTCAATTTGCATGGCGCTATCTAATGATTCATACACGGTATGTTCAAAGTTCAGAGTAGAAAAATCCTGGCGATAATACCCCACGCGAACGTCCGGAGCAATGGTAGCGCCTACTGCCTTGCCAAGAGCTAAGGACTCAAGCAATGTTGTCTTCCCAATTCCATTTGGACCTACTAAAAGCAAATGCTCTTTTTTGTGCAGCGAAATGCTGGTTTTCTTTGCAGTTTGCTTGTGATTTTTCATAACCTTCACAGAACGAATGGTAAGCATCGTGCCTCCAGTAAAAGGCGCTGGCTCAATAGTAAAGGAACGGATAGGCCTATCTTCTTTCCGAACCTCTACCTTCTGCTCTTGCAGCTCCTCTGCTTTTTCTCTCATTCGTTTCGCAACCAATCTCAATCCCCCTCCTTTATAGGCAAATACATTCGCCTGCTCTTTTTTTGCCTGAATTTGCTTTGAAAGCTGCGCATTCTTCATATTCTCTCTTTCGATTCGGGAAGAGATTTCTGCGACCACGTCAAGGTAATTTCCATTATACTGTTCCACTTTTTTTGTGAAGACATCCAGATACAGCACTCCATTGCTGAATGAATTCAAAAATTCCGCATCGTGCGAAATCACGATCACTGTTTTTGAATAATTCACCAGAAACTCTCTCAAATGAACAATGCCGCTTGTGTCGAGATTATTGGTCGGCTCATCCAAAAGCAAAAGATCGGGATTTTGTATCAAAGCTGAAGCAAGCAGGAGTTTTGCCTGCTGTCCTCCAGAAAAGGTATTGATTACCTTGTCATGCGGAGCGCTTAAATGAACCACTTCTAATACCTCATCTATCTTGGGATCAATGTCATAGACTTTCTTTCCTGTTTTTGTTTCAAGAAACTTCTCAAAAAATTCACGCATGGTAAGCCCCGTTTGGTCTCTTGAAATAACCTGGGAAGCCATGGCAATGCTCACGTCTTGCCCAACGTGAACTTTGCCTGCATCGGGTTCAAGCGCTTTTGTAACAAGGTTAAAAATAGTGCTCTTGCCAGCGCCATTCTGCCCCATGAGGGTTATCTTCGTTCCCTGGCGAACCGAAAAGCTCACCTCGTCTAAGATAGGTTTGTGTGGTCCGTATTCGAACGTGACGGAGTCAAATCGAAGCAATACTTCCCCATACCCGTTCGGCATGCAATACACAGTATCGCATCTTTTAGGTTCCCACAAGAGTTTTACACGTTAGAACCTGTTTTACAGCACCGACTTAACCACTTCTAAGAACACTTTGGCATTCTCTTCTGCTCTTTCTTCGCCGCTAAAGTGTCCCATATTTTCATAGGACAAGAATTGTGCTCCAAGTTCTTTGCTTATTTCCAGGCCTTGTGGGTAATCGATTGAATCGTCATCTTTGGAATGCACGACGATAAATTTATTCGCAAGCTTTTTGATTTTCTCTATACCAAGAGCATAATCAAAAAAATCAGCGTAGTATTCATCTCTCCTTTTCCTATTCTCTTCAAAATTATTATTAAAAGGAGCTATGAGTATCACTGTATCAACTTTTTGTTCAAATATATCTAAGTATAAAAGAGCTGCCCTGGTTCCCAAGCTATGACCAACCAAAACTACTGGTTTCGTACTATTTTTCACTTCCCTATCAATAATTTCTAGCCATTCTTTGCTGTGAGGGTGTTCTCCTCCTAGTAGAGCAGGGATTGAATATTCTATCCCAAGCTTCATAAGTTCTTGAGCAATAATTTCGTATTTCTTCTTTTTTGGCGAAGAAGTATAACCGTGAACGAATATAACTTCTTTCATGGCTTCAGTGTACCAAAAAACCGCCCGCCTCGCCATCAACGAGCAATGGGGAGTCGAGGCGGGCCCCCGTGGCGATTCTTTGGGCTAAGTCTCTCCTGTATTCTTTTTGAACCAAGAAGCGATTGCCTCGATATTAAGCTTCTCTTTAATAAGCCGTAAGGCAAACTTCTCCACTGTCCCCTTTTCCGCGGCAAGCTTATATCCATTGTCCTCAAGGAATACGGAAGCTGCAGTCATAGCAGTGCGTTTGTTCCCGTCAACGAACGGATGTCCAGAGATAATGTTACGTGCGTAGACGGCAGCCTTAGCAAAGAGAGTAGGATACAGTTCTTTTCCAAAAACGCTCTGTCGCGGTAAGCTCTCTAAACTTAAAATAGCGTCGTAGTCCCGAACACCATGAGATCCTCCCGTTTCGTCAATAATCATAGAATGAATGAGGAGAATTTGCTCTTTTGTCAGGTATCGCACCACTTATTTTTGAGCCAATGCCTCCAGATCTTTTCGATATCGGTCAATAAAACGAAAAGTGAGGCGTGCGATTTTTTGGTCTTCACGAGATATTATCTTTGGGGATTCAATCACTAACACCCGCTTTGCCTTGTTGAAATCCAAGGCAATACGGTCTCCAATACGAAGACCGAGTTCCCGTAAGATATCTTTGGGAATGGTGACCGCAGCAGAACTTCCTACTCTTAATACTTTTTGAGTCATTATAATACTATTATAATCTACCAAATAGAGCTTGTCAATGGCTCCGCATCTCTTCGAGTCTGAAGACTCATCAGAGTCTGAACGACGTGGACGACGCCTGCCACGTACCGAGCTTCGCTCTAGTACTATGGTTAGAACCATTTTTGAGCGACAAAGTGAGTATATTTATATCCCTGATTTGAGAATCTACTCAAACGCATAAACTTACCCTACCCCGCTACTCACTATATACTTGAAAAAGAAAAGACAGCGGATGTCTCCACTGTCTTCGGAGTTATACTAACTCCCTTACTAATCATAGACAGTATTCCACCTGTCGAATACCACAGCAGTAACGATACTCAGCGGGATAGATAGTGCCAAAAGCCAGGCATTACCTCCATTAACGAGAACGATGAACCCGAGGATCAGCATCAAGGAAAAAACACCAACACCCACTAAACCACCGGGCATATCGATTTTGAGCTTGTAGCTCCTAATTGGTGAACTTGGCGTATCCGACGAGCCCTGGTGATCCCCTCCACCACCGTAGTTATTATAATCTACCATGATACACCTCTCTTTCAAACTTTCAGTTGCTGAGTTGTATAATACTCAAAGATTAGACTTACGTCAATCATCACATACGTCATTAGTTAGGCGAGTTCAACGAATAAGTGCAACACCCCAAAACCACTGAGTTCTAACTCCACGAGGGGTTACCTGAAATTTGAGCTCAAAATCTATCTGCTCCCCGGGTAGGATTCGAACCCACGACCTTCTCGTTAACAGCGAGCCGCGCTACCACTGCGCCACCGGGGAATAAGATACACAGTAGCAAAGAACTAATATCCTTTCAACTTTTTCAAACTGCGGTGATCTCTAATCTTTTCCAATGACTTGGCTTCAATCTGGCGGATGCGCTCACGGGTTACGCCAAATTCGTTTCCCACTTCTTCTAAGGTGTGGGTGATGCCGTCATCCAGCCCAAAGCGCATGGCTAAAATCTTCTGTTCTCTGGGGGCTAAATCTCCGAGAATGTCTTGTAGGCGTTCACGGAGTAGATTGCGAGCCGCCTCCACAGAAGGAGGCGGAACTTTCTCGTCTTCAACAAACTCTGCGAGAACGCTGTCTTCATCGTCTTCTCCCACAGGAGTTTCCAAAGAAACCGTTTCCTGGGAAATTCGCTCAATATGGCGCACCTTCTCCACCTCCAGCCCCATTTCAGCTGCAACTTCCTCTGCTAAAGGTTCCCTGCCCAAGTCTTGGAGAAGCCGTCTCTTTACCTGGGTGTACTTTGAAATAGTTTCAATCATGTGCACGGGGATGCGAATGGTTCTTGCCTGGTCTGCCAAAGCTCTGGTGATTGCCTGACGGATCCACCACGTTGCGTACGTTGAAAACTTGTATCCCCTTCTCCAATCAAACTTTTCTACGGCGCGGAACAAACCCAGGTTGCCTTCTTGGATTAAGTCAAGCATGGTGAGATTTGGAGAACGCCCCACATACTTTTTTGCAATGGAAACCACCAGCCGAAGGTTTGCTCTCGCCAGTATTTTCTTTGCCTCCACATCTCCTTGTTCAATTCTTTTTGAGAGTTCTCGCTCCTGTTCTCCTGTAACAAAAGAAATTCGCCCTATCTCCTTAAGATACATTTGTATAGGGTCTAAGGGTGCTTCTTTTTCAAGCGCTTGGCGTTTCGTTTCTTCCTCTGAAGGCAAGGTAAGATACTCTCTGACTTCTTCTACTTTCACTCCTTCTTTTTCCAAACGGTCATACAAAGCTTCAAGGGCAGCCAGATTCTTCTCAATTCCCGGGAATTGAAACAGGATTTCAGAATAGGTGACAAACCCTCTCGGTTTTGCCTTGAGAAGCAGTTCTTGCATGAGCTGTTCTCTTTCAACCTGAGCCTTTGTGTTGCGAACTTTTTTTTGCTGCTTGCGCTTAACGATCTTCTTTTTTATTGGCTTTTTTTGTTTCATGATGCATGCAAAGATTTGCTTAAGGTATGGAATTGCTCAAGAAGTTCTTGGAGCTTTGGGGGATACAAGACTGTACCCCCCTCTTTTTCTGCGCTTTTGATCTTTTGGGTCAGCTCGTCTATCTGTTCCTTGAGCGCAATGCGCTTCAAATGCGTGAGGCAGCTCTGGAGTTCTTGTTCAAGGTTTTCTTCTTCTCCCTCTTCCCATGATTCTACTTCAGCTCTCATTGCAACATACGAAAGAAACGCCATAATCTCTTGCCCAAATAGGGATTCAAAAACTTGAAAGGTAAAATCAGCGCTCTTTTGCATTCCCGCAAGAATCTCCTTGGCCTGCAGGGAAACGTACGGAATCCAATTGTCAGAAATGAAAGCAAGCAAAGAATGGTTGCGAAAGAGCAGAATGAACACGCGCTCTTCCAAGATATCTTTTCTTGTTTTCTCTGCGCTGGGCAAGACGCCTTCGTCTCTTGCAAAAGGAACGTACAGTGCTTCCTCTTTTATTTTCTTGAGCTCTTCTTGCACAAGTTCCTCTTTAATACCCAGCTCTTCTGCCAGGCGATGAATCCAATGAGACTGCTCAATGGCATTTGGAATACGCTTGATAAACGGCAAAAGCATTTTTGCAATTGCTTTCTTGCCTTCCGCGCTTGTCTTGTCAAAACGAGAAAGAGCAGAGAGGAAAGAAAAATCAAACAGGGATTTTGCATTTGTAATAAGGTCTTGCCATTTTGCAGGGTTCACGAGAACCACGTCCGCGGGATCTTGGCCTTGCTCCATCACAACGATTTTCACGTTGAACCCTTCTCCTATTGCAAGATCAATGCCTCTTCTTGTTGCAGTTTCTCCTCCAAGATCCATGTCAAAAGAAAGAATAAGGTTTTCAGAATACCGTTTAAGCGTTTTTAGCTGAAACGGGGTGAGGGCGGTTCCAGACACTGCAACAACGTTTTCGCTTCCTGCTTGCGAAGCCAAAATTGTGTCCATGTATCCTTCCACGAGTACGGTAGAATCTTGTTTCCTTATGCCAAGTTTTGCCTTGTCTAAGCCGTAGAGAATTCTGCTTTTGTCATACAATAAGGTGTTTGAGGTGTTGAGATACTTTGCGAGTTCCTTATTGGCGGCTTTGTCTCCAAAGATTCTTCCTCCAAACCCTACCGCCTGGGAATTTAAATCTAAAATAGGAAATATGATTCTGCTGCGAAACCTGTCAAAAACTCCCCCCTCTGTTCTTACTAAGAGGCCGGCTCTTCCTGCTTCCTCCAAACTGTACCCTCTCTCCAAGAGAAAATCAAGCAGAGACCTTTCTGTTTCTGGAGCGTATCCAAGGCGCCATTTCTTGATTGTTTCTTCTTGTAGCCCCCGTTTGGCCAAATACACCTTCACCTCCTCCCCTGTTGTTGAGGAAAGCTGTTTCTCAAAAAACTGGGCTGCAAGTTCCACAAGTTCAGACAAGCGCTTGCGTTCAGTTTGAACTCTTGCAAAGCTCGGGTCTCTTGGTTTTAACTCAATGCCTGCTTTCTGCGCCAAGAGGCGCAGAGCGTCTCCAAACTCAATGCCTTCAATCTGCATCACAAAATCGAAGATACTCCCCCCAACGCCACAACCAAAACATCTCCACATCTGGCGGCTCCGTGAAACAAAAAAAGAAGGAGTTTTTTCAGAGTGAAACGGGCACAGGGCGCGGTAATTCGCCCCGGCTTTTTGCAGCTTGAGGTAGCTGCCTACAACATCAAGAATATCTAAACGCTCCTTAATTTCTTCAATAGGAGAGGTGAGCATATATGGAGTATCATATCAACGTTTGACATGCGTTCCAAGAGCCAACGCGGCAGCTGAAAACGCGAGCCCAACATCCCGAAACACAAGGTCAAGCGCTCCCAAGTTTAAGATGACAACTCCCACAAGTGTTGCAAAAGCAAAAAGGGATGAAATGACAAGCTGTCTTCCAGACAACAGCCATAACCCGAGAATGATTTCATACCCTGCAAACAGATAGAGCAGGGCTGGGGCTGGAATGACGGTTCTTAGAAACATCGGAAAGAAACCAATCCAATTTGTAGGTTCCAGCAAGGAAGAAAATGCAGGATACAAAAAAGAAAATGCCAGCCCGACTCTCAAGAGAAGAAAGAGCGATATTCGGTCACTAATCATTAGTCGTTGGTCATTCTACGATAATGGTGCCATACTGGCTCGGATTCAAGTGGTCGTGATACTTCCAGGTCCCAGGAATATCAAACTGGAAAGACCATGTTTCTCCTTTGAGAAGACCCTTGCACGAGTCAAATATGCCGTTTTCCTCTGTGGTGCCGCACTTGGCAATGCTTGAGCCAGGATACACCGTATGGGTAGGATGAATGGCAGAAGCTGGCCACGCAGGCTGTAAACTTTCGCTCATGAACGTTATAGTCTCTCCTTTCTTGATTGTAATGGAAGAAGGAGAAAAACCAGAATCAGTTGCGGAAATAACGTTCTGAACCTGTGTTTCTGGAACATTCCCAGAACTTTCAGGAACAGGAACAGTGGTCTCTACTGGCACAATAGCTTCCTTGCTTTTATTGCTCGTAAAATACCAAATTCCTCCGAGGATTATGACTATGCCAATGACTATGACGATGATATTCTTCATAGAATTGTTCTTAGTTGGTTATTTTTTTATCTTCGTGAGTTCTTCAGTGTTTTCCATATATCCAGTATAGCATATCTGTGAAAGAAAAGCCTAGTAGATGTTAAACATTCAATGTCTAACACCCACGTTATGCTATCTACTTAATACGGCCATGGCAATAGTAAGTAGATAAGACACGATCAAAATTTATTACGTTGCGGTGTCTGTCAGAAACTTCTTCAATGTCTCCAAATCTCTTTTTTCCGGATCATAGTAATACGACTTAATACCAACGGACTCCGCACTTTTCACCGCTTCTGGGTTATGCTCAAAATAAATAACATCGTCTTTGTTCAAACCGAAATGTTGAAGCATTGTTTCGAAATATTTTGTGTCGGTTTTTTCTGGATTATGCTTTAGGGTAAAAACTTCGTAGGGCATCTTATCCAAACCAAACTTTTTAAATTGCTCGTCGTTTGCTCCCGTCAAAATAATTTTCCGGCTTGAAAAAGTTTCCAATAGATCATGCATTTCTTTGAAAATTTGAAAACCGCCCTCACTCTCGATTACAAAACCATCTACTGCATCAACTAAAATTGTTTTCATAAAATTATTTTAACAATTCTTCGATGGAAACGTTGAGGGCTTTCGCAATTTTTGCCATCTGAAGTTTGAAGAACTAAAAAGATATCCTTTTATATTTTCCTTTGCTGTAGCTAAAGCGAAGATGCTCTGTATCTTTTTTGATCCATCTTTGTTCTACCTTTGTTTTATATTCTCCTCTTCGTACATAACAATGGGCATAAACCCGAGAGCTTTTCTTCCCATGCCTAAAATAGATTTCTGCAAGTTTATTATTCACAATTGCAAAAGACCAGGACATGAGTTTTTTGCGGAGGCGAGAGGATTCGAACCTCTGATACCCTTTCGGGTATACGACATTTCCAGTGTCGCCCATTCGGCCGCTCTGGCACGCCTCCTTTTCCTTATCTTGGCAGCAAGGAGATGATCTGAGAAATCGTTGGATGCTGCACTAAAAACTTGTACCTCAACATCTTGAGAATTGCAAGAAC
The DNA here is from genome assembly GCA_007375675.1 of Parcubacteria group bacterium Greene0416_39. Taxonomy (GTDB): domain Bacteria; phylum Patescibacteriota; class Minisyncoccia; order Minisyncoccales; family UBA10102; genus VMEU01. The sequence goes on from VMEU01000011.1 coordinate 8,556, forward strand.
GTCTAAAATCTCTTCTTTGAGCATTTCAGGCCCTGCAAACACTTCCCACGTCTCTTCTCTTAAATTCTTGAGATAATGGTACAACGCCTCGTGATCTCCTTTTTCTTTGAGATACGAAATGATATCTTTGAACTCTCCCCTGTCTAGCCAAATGCCTTGATCTAAGTTGCACACATCCACACGAATATTTGAATCTCCGTATTCTACTTCATAAAGAGGAAGCTTGTGCTGGGGACAAAGTTTTTTTCCAGGAGATACTCTGAAGCGGGTCGGATCTTTCCACAGATCAATATCGAACCAACGAAGCTCTCTGTCTTTTTCATTCTTTGCTTCCTGGAGTTCGTCCTGCTCAAACCAAAGGCCGTAGCAGCGTGGACAATAGTCAACTTCCACTCCGGCAAGAAGTATTATATCAAGTTTGCTGGTTTTACAGACAGGGCAACGCATACGAGTATTTAGTATTTAGTATTTGGGGATTAGGGAGTCTCGTAGCCCCTAAATACTAAATACTATATACTAAATACTCATACCCCGCAACGCGGCAACTCGCTGTTCCATGGGAGGATGCGTCATAAATAATTTATGGATCCAGCTTGCTGATTCTTTGCCGCGGAACGGACTGGCAAAAAACAGGTGGGCAGTGGCGTCGCTTGCAGATCGCATTTGCGAGGGATGGGAAGCGATTTTTTCCAAAGCCCTTGCCAGTCCTTCAGGATATCTCGTGAGAAGGGCGCCTGAAGCGTCGGCAAGAAACTCCCGTTTTCTCGAAACTGCAGACTGAATGAGCTTCGCTAATATGGGGGCCAAGATAAGCATTGCAAGCCCGATAACAAGAAAAACCGCGTTGGATCCTTGCTGGCGGTCGGAGAAAAAGTCGACCAAAATGGTAACAATTCCGACCAGAACCACCACAATGGTTGCAAGGAGCATGTCTTTGTTGCCAATGTGCGAAAGCTCGTGGGCAAGAACGCCTTCAAGTTCGGTGCGATCCAGACGACTAAGAAGTCCTGCGGTTACGGCAACCACTGCGTGCTGTGCGTTGCGCCCTGTGGCAAACGCATTGGACTGGGCATCGTCAATAACAAAAACGCGGGGCTTGGGAAGCCCGGCCGTGATCGCAAGATTTTCAACTATGCGATGAAGCTCAATGTATTCTTCTTTTGAGGCTGGCTTTGCCTTTGTTAAGGCAATCACCAGCCTGTCTGAATACCAATACGAACTTAGGCTCATCACGATGCTCAAAACCACTGCGATCCAGAGAATCGTAGGAGTTTCCATAAGGTAACTGGCAAGCCACCCGACTCCAATGACAAATACGAAAAAACCTGCGAGATACAGCCAGGTTTTACGCGTATTGGCTTCTGCGTGAGTATATAGATTCATAAAGAAAGTGCGAGCACTAATCAGAATTTCACCTGTGGAGTTGCACGCTGAGCTTCCTCAATCTCAAAGAACTCCTCTTGTTTGAACCCAAACAGCTGGGCGATGAAGTTTGAAGGAGTGCTTTCAACTTTTGTGTTCAAGGCCATGACGTTGGTGTTATAGAAACGCCGTGCCGCTTGAACTTTGTCTTCCGCGTCGCGAAGCTCTCTCTGAAGTTCCAGAAAGTTCTGGGAAGCCTTGAGATCTGGATAGTTTTCTGCAACTGCGAACAGAGACTTTAATTTTTCAGATAGAATGTTTTACGCGCTAGGACTGTCTTTGAGATTTTGGGCCCGCATGGCGCGGCTCC
>VMEU01000002.1 GCA_007375675.1 Parcubacteria group bacterium Greene0416_39
CATTGCCGCAAAGCCCACGACGATCTGATTGAGATACTAAATACAAAATACAAAATACAAGATACAAAACTAAAGGGGGTTGTCCACTGCTATACCGGAGATCTTAGGCAGGCAGAACAGTTTTACAACTTGGGGCTGTACTTTGGATTCAACGGGTTGATCTTTAAAGACGTGCCAGTGCTCCCACGCCCAGAAGAGATTATCGCATCAATCCCCCTCGATAGAATTGTTCTAGAAACAGATTCCCCTTATCTCGTACCTCCTCAAACTGGGAAAGAGAGAAACGAACCCTTGTTCGTAAAATATGTGGAAGAGGAGATTGCGCGGATTAAAGGGATTTCGTTAGAAGAAGTTACCTCTGTAACCACAAAAAATGCGAGAGAATTATTTCAGCTATAAAAATAAAAGTGGGAGAGTGATGTGACTTTCCCACTTGGTTGCCCAGGTAGTCCTGAAACATTACCTCTGCCAGGTTTTAGGGTCAAGAGGATTGAACCCGTTATCTTCTGGAGGAGGCACCTTGCTTTCCTTGTGCTGAACCGCGACTGACCTCTTAAAGAGAGGGTCAATGAACTCTATGGCGTAGTGAAAGTCGCCTGTGAGCCGGATTTTCGCTGTTTCTTGTCTTATGAACGCAGCTAACTCCTTGTTTGCGGGCATAGACAATAGGAGATAGCGCACTAACACCAGACCCTCGGTAGATAATTGCCTGGGTGCGCCGTACTCCCAGAATTGCTGGAGCTTTGAAAGAAAGTATTCGTTCTCCAATCGGAGGCCGAATTTTTCCTTGAGCTTCGCAGCAACCCACAGGCATTCCATTACTCTCGGGAGGTTATCCCGGATATCATCGTGGAGTGGATACATATATTGGTGGAATACTCGTTGGGCCCAATACTTCCGCTCGTTCTTGCCGATTTTTTCTAGATTTGCAAGGATTGTGCGTAGTTCTCGGCCTTCTTCTGGAGCTTCTTCTGGTGGAACAGTCACTCCTAGTACTCTCAACAACCATAGGACAAACCTTTTCATACTCACTCTCCCTGTTTTCAATTAGGCTGGTTTCTTTCTACCACAAAGGATTCAAAAAGTCCAGTGTTATAAGTGGTACCATTTTTTTGTTTCTTTCAAGAGACGGTCTTTGAGAAGAGAGGCAATGATTTCTTTTGAGGGATAAGAAGAGTTTTTCAGCAAGGCCTCAACCGTTGCGTGAGGCGCCCTGTTGCCCTTTTGCGTCAAGAGAAACTTCACTAATTTTGTGCGGAACGAACGGAACGAACCCTCGAATGCGCTTTGTTTATTATAGTGACGGCTCCGCTTGTTTATTTTTTTGTCTTTGAGCACCATTGTCCCATAGTCAAAAAGGGCGTAATGCCATTCTCGAGGCGTTATTCTAGGATGCCTCAATTTTATGCCATGGCTTGGAATTGAGGATAGTGCTTTTTGGGCAATTTTTAATATTTCTTTGTCTGAGACATCTTTCTTATTACTGAAGAAAAAGTGCAGATATACCCTGCGGATATTTGTATCTAAAAATGTTTCTGTGTTTCCAAACGCAAAACACGCAACTGCTCTGGCAGTGTAGGGGCCAATTCCGGGAAGTTTTTCTAAGCCCTCCGGCTTCGAAAACAAAACCTTGAAAAGTTTGTTTTCTCCGCCGTTAATTATCTTTGCGATTTCTTTGAGATAGAGCGCTCGCCGCCAGTACCCCAGGCCCTGCCATACTTTAAGTACTCGTTTAATTCTCGCACGTGCGAGAATTGAGAGAGTGGGAAATGCTTTTAAGAATTCTTTGTATTTTGGGAGTACGCGGGAAACCTGCGTCTGCTGGAGCATTACTTCTGAAACCAGAATTTTGTAAGGATCTTTCGTATTTCTCCAGGGGAGGTCTCTTCTATGCGTTTTATACCAGGAAAGAATGTGTTTTTGAAACTCAGCAATTTTCATGCTTTTCATTATACTAGAGTATAGATTTGCAAAACAAGAGAAGTATGCTACTGTAAAAACCGGAAAGTACTCTCAAGGAACATTCAGAGGAGGATTTCATGGAGCCTATAACCTTGGTGCCCGGGTTTGTTCTTCGGGATCGACGAAGCGTTACAGTGATCGACGAGCATATCTCAATCATGTCTGCTCCTGGGAGGTTTCGCCAGTCGGTTGCTGCCCACGATGGTTGTAACGGTATTGTAGATGTGGTGATCGATGCCGACGACTACAATGTTCTTCGTTGCCGCAAATGTGGCAAAGACGTTAAGTTGCCCAAGGACATAACCACCTATGTAGAGCTACGAGCGTGGGCCCAGCAGGCGGCTGGTAGCACTGTATAGCAGCAGTGTTCCATTGGGAAGTACTAAGTCCCGAGGATCAGACCAAGGGACTTTTTTATTGGAATTGTTCTGCGCTTAGCAGGTGGACAAAGAGGGTGAGATTGTATACAATCAGATATCGTATGGAGCTATGTAATCCACAGAAAATAGAGCAAAAATGGGCTAAAGTTTGGGAGAGGAAAGGGGTCTGGAGGGTTGACTTGAAAAAGGCGAAAAAGCCCTACTACAACTTAATGATGTTTCCATATCCTTCTGCTGAAGGATTGCACGTGGGGAATGTGTATGCGTTCACCGGTTCTGACATTCATGGAAGGTTCCGCAGGATGCAGGGTTTTGACGTGTTCGAGCCCATGGGGTTTGATTCTTTTGGCATTCATTCTGAAAACTTTGCCATCAAAAAGGGAGTGCATCCAAAAACGCAGACCGCAAAGAATATTAAGAATTTCACAAAGCAGCTTTCTGCGCTCGGCGCGTTGTTCGATTGGGACAGGGCAGTCACCACGAGCGAAGCAGAGTATTACAAGTGGACGCAATGGCTGTTTCTCCAGCTCTATAAGGCAGGACTGGCCTATAGGGCAAAGGCAGCGGTTGACTGGTGCCCTTCTTGCAAAACCGTGCTTGCAGATGAGCAGGTCATCAACGGTAAGTGCGAGCGATGCGATAGCGAAGTTATTCAAAAAGAACTGGAACAGTGGTTTTTCCGTATCACGAAATACGCAGAGCGCCTTTTGAAAAACTTAGAAACCATTGATTGGTCAGAGCGCACCAAGATCGCCCAAAGAAACTGGATTGGCAAATCCGAGGGTGCGGAGCTTGAATTTCCTATTCCTAGCTCATCATCAAAGATAAAAGTATTTACCACTCGCCCCGACACTCTTTTTGGAGCTACGTATATGGTGCTTGCTCCGGAGCACGAACTGGTAGAGAAACTGAAGCCGCATATTACGAATTGGAGTGAAGTGCAGAAATATAGAGAAGAGGCAAAAAGAAAGAGCGAACTTGAGCGCACAGAACTTGCAAAAGAAAAAACAGGAGTGGAGTTGCAGGGTCTAAAAGCAATCAACCCTGCATCAAAAGAAGAAATCCCCATGTTTATTGCCGATTATGTGCTTGTGAGCTACGGCACAGGAGCAATTATGGCAGTTCCCGCCCACGACACAAGAGACATGGAATTTGCCCAAAAGTTTAAGCTCAAAGTGAGCAACGCACCGCTCGTATCTTTCGACGAAGGAATTAAAAAAGGCGGAGGCGAGAAAACCACCCACTACCATCTTCGTGATTGGTTAATTTCACGCCAGAGATATTGGGGTCCGCCCATTCCCATTATCTATTGTAAGAGTTGTGGCACAGTTCCAGTGCCAGAAAAAGACTTGCCAGTCTTACTCCCATATGTAAAGGAATTCCGACCCACAGGCACGGGCAAGTCTCCCTTGGCTTCTGTGGCGAGTTTCGTAAAGACAAAATGCCCTCAATGCAAAGGACCCGCTGAAAGGGAAGCAGACGTTTCAGACACCTTTCTGGATTCGGCATGGTACTACCTCCGCTACCCTAGCGTCGGAATTCAAAATTCAAAAATCAAAATGCAAAATGACAAATCAAAATCCAAAATTATCGAACTTCCTTGGGACATTAAGGTAACAAAGAAATGGTTACCGGTTGATATGTACATCGGCGGGCAAGAGCATGCGGTGCTGCATTTGCTGTATACGAGGTTTGTTACCATGGCGTTATATGACCTCGGCCTTGCTAGCTTTGAAGAACCCTTCAAGAAATTCCGCGCCCACGGCCTTCTCACCAAAGATGGAGCAAAAATGTCAAAATCAAAGGGGAACGTGGTAAATCCTGATGAGTACTTCAAAAAGTACGGGGCAGACACCGTAAGAATGTATCTTATGTTCCTTGGTCCTTTTTCAGAAGGAGGAGATTGGAGCGATAAGGGCATCGTGGGAATATACCGATTCTTGAACCGGGTTTGGCAATTTGTTCAAGAATCTAAAATCCGCCCCGTCATTCGACGGGGCGCCCCATCGGATGATGGGGCGAAATCCGAAACAAATTCAAAATTAGAATCACTAAAGCACAAAACAATAAAAAAAGTTACGGAAGATCTTGAAAATCTGCGGTACAATACCGCCATTGCCGCTTTGATGGAATACCTTAATGCAATGTCTAATGACGAATTTCTAATTTCTAAAAAATCTATAGAAACGCTTCTTGCGTTGCTCGCGCCGTTTGCTCCGCATATTACAGAGGAACTTTGGCATTCGCTTGGCTATAAAGACAGCGTACACAACCAGCCGTGGCCCAAGTATGATTCAAAACTTACTCAGGAAGAAAAAATTCGGCTGGTAGTACAGGTGAACGGGAAAGTCCGAGATATAGTTGAGGCGTCAAGAGATGTTTCAGAAAAAGAAGCAGAAAAACTTGCGCTCGGGAGCAAAAAAATCCAGAAATGGTTGGAGAACAAAAAACTGAAGCGAATCATCTTTGTGCCAGGAAGGTTAATTAATATAGTAGTTTAGGATTTCGAAGTTCTGATTTCGAATTTCTTTTGCAAAGCAAAAGCTATGTGCGGGATTATTGGATACATTGGAGAAAAACAGGCAATTCCTCTTTTAGCAGAGGGGTTGAGAAAGCAGTCTTATCGAGGCTATGACTCGAGCGGCATTGTTGTGATTGGAGAGAGTGTTCAATGCATAAAAGCAGTGGGGAAGTTAGAGAACTTGGAACAAAAAGTTACCGATGTATATCCCAAAGGAACAATAGGTCTTGGCCATAACAGATGGGCGACCCACGGAAATGTGACCGAAGAAAACGCGCATCCGCATGGGGACTGCAAAGGGAATATTTTTGTTGTGCATAACGGAATTATTGAAAATTATCAAGTTTTGAAAGAAAAATTGGAAGCAAAAGGGCACAAGTTTGTGTCACAGACTGATACGGAAGTTTTGCCCCATCTCATTGAGCATTTCTTTCGAGGCAGTTTGGAAGATGCTGTTCGCAAAGCTCTCCAGTTGGTGCGCGGAACCTATGGACTTGCAGTCATTGCCAAAGAAGACCCTGGGAAAATCGTTGCCGCGCGTCTTTCAAGTCCTCTCGTGCTCTCTATAAATAGTTTCGGAGGGTTTGTGGCATCAGACCCAGCTGCTCTTATTTCCCATTCAAACAAGATGGTGTTTCTGGACGACAGAGAAGTTGCAGTTGTCGCCAAAGACAACTTTTTTGTGACTGATCTTGAAAGCAATCCAAAAGAGAAAGAAGAAACGCTCCTGGAATGGACTGTTGAGGAAGCGCAAAAGGGCGGCTACCCTCATTTTATGCTCAAAGAAATCATGGAGCATCCACAGAGTCTGGAAAACACGCTGCGGGGCAGGTTGCTTCAAGAGGAAGGTTTAGTAAAACTCGGAGGATTAGAAAAATTCAAGGAACAATTGCGCGACATGGAAAAGATTCAGATTCTGGCTTGCGGGTCAGCTTCCTATGTGGCGCGTGCAGGAGAATATATGCTTGAGGAATACGGCGGTATCCCCACACAGGTTGATATTGCTTCAGAGTTTCGCTATAGAAAGCCGGTTTTCGACAAGAAGACTCTTTCCATTTTCGTTTCGCAATCGGGTGAAACCGCCGATACCCTTGCCGCTCTCAAAGAGGTAAAAGAAAAGGGAGGGTTCACCGTAGGCGTAGTCAACGTGGTGGGTTCCTCGGTTGCAAGAGGAGTGGATGCTGGAGTATATATCCATGCAGGGCCCGAGATAGCCGTTGCTGCAACAAAGTCGGTAACGTCCCAGTTAGCAGCAATGGCTTTAATTGCCGTGTTTCTGGGAAGGCAGCGGCAGCTATCTTTAGTGATGGGGCAACGCATTATAAAAGAGTTGGCTCGAATACCAGAACTTGCTAAAAAAGTTTTAGAGAACACAAGAGATGTTGAAAAAACTGCTGAGAAATATAGTAAGTATTCAAATTTCTTTCTCATTGGCAGAAAATACAATTTTCCTGCTGTTCTTGAGGGCGCTCTTAAGCTCAAAGAAATCGCCTATGTGCACGCAGAGGCGTTTGGGGGAGGAGAACTAAAGCACGGCTCACTTGCCTTGATCACTGAAAACTTTCCAACCATTGCCATTTGTCCTTCAGACAGCGTGTATGAAAAAATGGTTTCAAATATCCAAGAGATCAGGGCAAGAAACGGTCCCGTCATCGCGATTGCAACCGAAGGCAACGAAGACATCAAAAAGATTGCAGACGACGTAATCTACATCCCCAAAACCTTAGAAATGCTCACCCCCATACTTTCGGTGATACCCTTGCAGTTGTTTGCCTATTATATGGGCGTGCTGCGTGGGCATGACGTAGATAAACCCCGCAACCTTGCAAAGTCAGTAACCGTAGAGTAGCGATATAACATTTTCTTGCTATAGCAAGAAAAGATTATATTAATCTATATGAAAAAGAAAAGTAAACAAAAAAATATTGTAGTTATTGGAGGGGGGACTGGGACATACACGGTGCTGACGGGACTCAAACAGTATCCTGTGAACCTCACCGCCATTGTTTCTATGGCTGACGGCGGTGGTTCCACAAAGATTCTACGGGAGGAGTTTGGCATTTTGCCTCCTGGTTCTGTACGTCCTGCTTTGATAGCGCTTTCAAATGCTTCTCAAACGTTGGCTGAACTTTTTAATTTTAGATTCAACAAAGGAAGTTTTAACGGACACAACTTTGGCAATCTTTTTATCACCGCTTTGACAGAACAATTTGGAAGCTTTGAAAAAGCGCTTGAGGAAGCAGGAAAGATTCTCCGCATTCAAGGGCAAGTTATCCCTTCAACACTTGAGAATGTCCGTCTTATTGCGGAGCTTGAAAACGGAAAGATTGTACGGGGAGAAACTAACATTGACGTGCCAAAACACGACGGCAACCTAAGAATTCAAAAAATTTGGTTAGAACCAGAGGCAAAGGGGGGTACAATACTGTACCCCCCAAAGGCCAATCCTAAAGCAAGTTCTGCAATCAAGGCAGCAGATCTTATTGTTATTGGTCCTGGTGATTTGTTTTCAAGCATTATTCCCAACTTCCTGGCAGAAGGAATGAGCAAGGCACTTCAACAAGCTCATGGCAAAAAAGCATATGTATGCAACATTATGACGAAATTTGGCGAAACGACAGGATTTTCAGCAAAAGATTTTCTTGATACCATAGAAAAGTACCTTGGCGAAAACTCCATTGACTATATTTTGGCCAACAAGACAAAACCTTCAAAAGAAAGGGTTAAAAAATACGAAAAAGAAAAAGCAGAGTTTGTAGAGGGATCCCTCAAAGAGTTTGCAGGAAGAAAGGTAAAGGTGGTACGAGGAGATTTTCTGCGCAAAAAAGGATTTATTCGCCACGATGCAAACAAACTGGCAAAGGCCTTGATTTCTTTGGTATAAAAATAAAAGTGGTTAGGTCGGCAAAAAAGTAAAACACTCCGTGAGATGGAAGTCAGGTTCTATGGTTGGAATTGAGCGCCAGGCGAGATACTCATGTCCCTGGTCTGATGTACGAATTTGATAGAAGTTGACGCGGCAACGTGCAACTGGCGTGCGGAGCCATGCATTGGGCACCTCAAGCTTACCTTGCCAGATAAGATTTTTTACGTGGTACGTATATACGAGTGGCCGCGGATTTTTATCTGCTATCTTGCGGTATGACGCAAACTCATATACAAGCCAATGTCCACTTGGGCCAATCTCGATTTCAAGATAGGAGCCATCTGGTCTTACGAAAAAGACTTCTAATACGTCGTACTTCCAAAGACCATGAGTAAATTCTGGCGGTATGTTTGGAGCAGTAAAAACTGGATTAAGCTGCCCCTCAAAAGCGATGCTAAGCGAGTTATGTAAACCCTTAACGCTTACTATTGTGTGTTCACTTTTTAAGGCTGGAAGCCCATTCCATTGGTTCTTCAGTTGAATCTGGACAGGCATATCTTACAATTTTTTGTGGAGTAATAATATAAAATGAGGGGGATGTCTCTCGCATATAGACATCCCCCTTCTGGCGCCGTTATTGTCTTCTGACTGCGTCTACAGCTGCCTGACGTTCAACTACATTGTTTGTCAGGTTCTTTCCGTGGCGATGGTATTGGTAAAGGCAGGAAGGCACACTACATCCTTGGTATCCTTGCTGCTGAAGGCGCCGGAGAAGATCATAGTCTTCTGCGTTTGGAAGCGTAGGATTATAGCCGCCGATATGCACGACGCTTTTTACCAAGAAGAGAACCCCAGCTCCGTGATCTCGAATCGTTTCCTCGTTCCGTAGAAGCATACTTTCTGATCCGTCTACGTCGTTTATCACGATAAGTCCGCCGTAGGCGTATGCGATTTTCTGCAAGGGTTGCATGAGTCGTGCGGCGCAGAAGGCGTCTGTAAGCACTTCAAGCAAGGTAGGCAGAACCGTATCATCTGCATCCACCCGTGTAAAAAATTCACCGCGAGAGCGCTCAATCCCGAACTGACTTGCGTAGCCAACGCCCTTGGGCTCTGGATATCCCTCGTAACGGATCTCAACGCCGACAGAGGCATGCCTGGCACTCAATTCTTGCACAAGCTTTCTGCAGTTTGATCCGTCATCTACCACGAGAATCTCAAACTTCTCGTGTGGATAGGTTTGAGATACGAGGCTTCCAATCGCTCGCCCGAGAAATCCATCTGTCGCATACAGCTTTCCTACCGTTACAAGAACGGTTATGAAGGGACTGCCGAGAGCTTTCATCTTTATTCTCCTATGGCGTGTTCTACAATTAGTAAGGAGCAAGCCAACAATGATGTCAATATCCCAAGCGTTGACTGTATCGTTAGTTGGAGATACCCTGGGGTATGGACAGAATATTACATAGCGTCGCACAATTTGGATTGAATCCGCCTTTTACTGTAGAGAAAGTACCTTCTGGCTTGATTCACAAAACATTTCTTGTGCATGCGAGAGAAGGAGAATTTGTCATCCAGGAATTGCACAAGGTGGTGCGGCCAGAGACGTGCGAAGATGCCAAAGCAATTACTGATTATGTACGCTCGCAAGGGATTCCAGTGCCTGAATTTTTGGTTACGCATCAAGGAAAACCCTGGCATCGGGCAGCTGACGGATCTCTTTGGAGAGTAATGTTGCGTCTTCCTGGAACGAGCCATGATACGGTGAGCTCTCCAGCAGAAGCGTATGCAGCAGCACAGTTTTTAGGAAAGTTTCATGGAGTTTTTGCGCACTTCTCATATAAATTTCGTGGGACAATTCCCCATTTTCACGATACGCCCCATATCTTTGAGCAATTCAAAAACGCGCTGAACGCAAACAAAACAACCTTGCTCTTTGCGCCGGCATCTTCTGACGTTGCCTATATTCTTGCACACGCGCCGAAAGAGTTTCTGCCCCCAGACCTTCCTAGCCAGATCATACACGGGGATCCAAAAATTTCTAACTTTTTGTTTCACGATACCCGCATTATGGGCCTGATTGATTTTGACACTTGCATGAATCACACCAAGCTGGTAGATATAGGGGATGCGCTGCGGAGTTGGTGTAACAGAGGTGGTGAGGACGCTCAAGCAACGTTTGACCGCTCCTTGTACGAGGCTGCTCTTGAAGGATACACGAGCGCAGGAGTGGTAGGTGCTACCGAACGCGCCTTGGTGCCGCAAGCATTTTTACTTATCACGATTGAACTCGCAATGCGTTTTTTGCAGGACTACTTTGAGGATTCCTACTTTCGATGGGATGCAGCGCGCTTTGCCAACAGACGAGAACACAACCTGGCGCGCGCTCGCAACCAAATAGAGTTGCACCGCCAGATTACAGAATATATTCATACACCAATTTAAAGCTATGCAAGCAGTCATTTTAGCGGCAGGCAGGGGCACGCGCATGCGGCCCTTAAGCTCAAAACTTCCAAAGCCCTTGCTTCAAATTGGAGGCCAGAGGATTTTAGAGCACACCATTGACCAGCTTCAAGGTATTGTAGATGAAGTGATTTTGGTGGTGGGATACAGAGGGAGGCTTATCCAGAAATCTTTTCGAGATAATTACCGAGGCATGAAAATCACCTATGCATGGCAAAAAGAGCAACTGGGGACGGGAGACGCTGCGCAAAAAGCCCTTCCGTATCTAAAAGGCCCATTTCTTTTGCTGTACGGAGATGATGTCTATTACAAAAGCGATATTTTGGAGGTTATCAAGTATTGTCCTTCCCTGCTCTTAGGGAAGACCAACAATCCTTCTCAATTCGGCGTGGTTCAGATTAAAGGGAAATGGGTAACCGGCATTGTGGAGAAGCCAAAAAATCCCAGGGGTAGTCTGGTAAATGCCGGGGTGTATTTTGTGGATCCCTCCATCTTTCGCATAAAGCTCAAGAAGTCAAAGCGAGGCGAGTATGAGTTTACTGACTACATAAAAACTGTCTTAAAAAAGGGGAAGCGCGTTGCTTTTCATGTGACTGACCGCTGGAAGCCCATTACCACTCCAGAAAACCTTCGCGAGGCACGCTTGACAAGGACGCCGGGGAGCGTAACATAGATATATTAAAGTTCTAGCCCTTTCTTTTGCCATCTCAGGGCCCTTCAGGCCCCGCACCCTCCGGCAGTCACCCCCTTCCTCTGCGTGGACCAGGGGGAGGGGGTGGCAAAGCACCTTCTCGCTCCTTACTTTTCAAGGGACCGTTTCCAATTTATTGGACGGTCCTCTTTTATTTCTGATAAAATCCTCTATAATAAGGGATGATCGTATGGAAAATTAACCCTAAGAATTTTGGAGCTATAGCAAAAAAGGCAGTTCTTGCATTACAAAAAGGCAAGGTGTTGGCTTGTCCAACCGATACGGTGTATGGATTGATTGCCGACGCTGCCAATAAGAAAGCAGTCCAGAAAATCTTTCAGATCAAGGGAAGAGACATAGGGAAGCCCCTGCCTGTTTTTGTAAAAGATGTTGCAATGGCGAAACGTATTGCAAGGGTTAGTCCCTTGCAAGAGAAATATATGAGAGAGGTATGGCCAGGCAAGGTTACGCTCATATTAGAAAGCAGAGGACTATTGGCAAAAGGAACGGGAACCCAGGAATCTATTGGATTGCGTATTCCAAAGCATAAGCTGGTTCAGGCGATATTACAAAAAGTGAATAAACCTGTCACCGGTACCTCTGCCAATCTTTCTGGAGAGCCGCCTTTATCAGATAGCAAAGAGATTTTTCGCAAATTTCAAAACAAAAAGTCTCAACCAGATATTTTGATAGACGCAGGAAAACTCTCTTTTTCCAAACCTTCAAAAGTTATTGATATTAGAGGAAAGAAACCCATTACCATACGAAAATGACCCTTAAAGATACAGACCCTCAAATCTACGAGTTGATCGAGGCAGAAAAGCAGAGGAGAAAAGACGGCCTAGAGATGATTCCCTCAGAAAACCACACTTCCCCTGCGGTGCTGGAGGCGTTGGGTTCCATCCTTACTGACAAATATTCAGAGGGATACCCAGGAAAGCGATATTATGGGGGCAATCAATACATCGATGAAGTAGAAAAGTTAGCTATTGCAAGAGCCAAACAAGCCTTCGGTGTTCCCCATGTCAATGTACAACCATATTCTGGTTCCCCGGCAAATTTTGCTGTGTACTTGGCAACCTGCAAGATAGGAGATCCTATTATGGGTCAAAACCTTCCTGACGGAGGCCATCTTACCCATGGCTGGAAGGCAAATTGGTCAGGACTCTGGTACAAAAGCATTCCCTATCACGTGCAAAAAGACGGGTACATTGATTTTGACGAGGTACGCGCATTAGCCAGAGAGCATAAACCAAAACTGATTTGGTGCGGCGCTACCGCCTACGTGCGGGAGTTCCCATTTGAAGAATTCTCTCAGATTGCCCAAGAGGTTGGGGCATACTTTGCAGCTGATATTGCCCATATTGCGGGGCTCGTGATTGCACAAGCCCACAAGAGTCCGGTTCCCTTTGCGCATATCGTCACCACTACAACCCACAAGACACTCCGGGGTCCAAGGGGAGCTCTGATTATGGTGACAGAAAAGGGACTACAAAAAGATCCAGAACTTGCAGAAAAAATTGACCGGGCAGTGTTCCCTATGGGAGTACAGGGAGGCCCGCATAACCACCAGACCGCGGCAATTGCAGTAGCTCTTCAAGAAGCCATGCAGCCAGAATTTAAGGAATACGGGCACCAGATTGTAAAGAACGCAAAGGTTTTAGCATCTGCGCTCATAGAGCAGGGATTGACTCTTGTTTCTGGCGGCACAGACAACCATATGATGCTTGTTGACCTCACTTCAGGAGGCAAGGGGAGAGGCGTGTTCGCACAAGAGGCCTTGGATCTAGCGGGAATTACACTAAACAAAAACACAATACCAGGAGATCCATCTTCTCCTTTTTATCCAAGCGGTATACGCTTGGGCACGCCCGCGGTTACCACAAGGGGGATGAAAGAAAAAGAGATGAAACTCATTGCAGAGTGGATCGCGCAAGTTGTTCTCGAGATCGAAGACTACAAGCTTCCAGACACAAAAGAGGAAAGGATTCAGTACCTCAAACAGTTTAGGAAAGACATAGCAGGAAACGAAGTGATACAAAATATCAAACAGCAGATTACAGAGTTTTGTAAAAAGTTTCCTATCCCATGAATGCCAAGATTTTAGACGGTTGGAAACTTAGCCAAAACATTCTTGCCGGCCTCCCGAGTTCTCAAAAAGCAAAGCCGGGTACTGGCCAGTACCCGGCAAAGCTCGCAGTAGTTCAGGTAGGCAACAATTTGGTTTCTGCAAAATACATCAAAGAAAAAGAAAAAGCCGCAAAAGGTCTTGGGTTTGGATTCCAACTTTACCGATTTCCTGAAAAAATTACGGGTCCTGCCTTAGAGTCTTCTCTTATGCGAATCGCAAAAGACGCAAAGAACACCGGCATTCTCATTCAGCTTCCTTTGCCCTCTCATCTTCCTTTACAGGAAGTTTTAGACTGTATTCCTCTTCAAAAGGATGTTGACGTGCTTGCATCTGAAGCCCTAGGGTTATTCGCTCAAGGCGCGCTTCCTTGGATGCCCCCAACAGTACACGCAATCTCCATACTGCTCAAAGAGGCAAAGGTTGAGCTTAAGGGAGCGTGCGTGCTTGTTATTGGAGCAGGCCGTCTCGTAGGGCTTCCTGTATCTTTATGGCTTTTGAAAGAAGGCGCTACCCTTACCATTGCAAACAAGGCAACCAAAAACCTTTCCTCTTTAACCAAACAGGCAGACGTTATTATCTCTGGAGTTGGGAAGCAAGGGCTCATAACAGGCAGGATGATAAAGAAGGGAGCTGTGGTGATTGACGCTGGCACCTCTGTGGAGGACGGCAAGACCAAAGGAGATATCGACTTTAAGAGCGTCTCAAAAAAAGCAAGTTTCATCACTCCAGTTCCTGGCGGTGTCGGCCCCCTCACAGTTGCCTGTTTGTTCCAAAACCTTGTTACCTTATGCAAGACCTCCTAACTATTTTTTTTGCAAAGTACTTTGGGTATGTTCTTCTTGGAATTTTAGCAGTTTTGTGGCTAAGAAACTTCAAAAAGTACCTTCCCCTGTTTTGGCAAGCGGCAGCAGCAGCAATTCTCTCTCGAGGCATTATTACAGAGGCAATTCGATTTTTTTGGCATCGCAGCAGGCCTTTTGTAGAACAAAATCTTACTCCACTTATTGACCATTCTGCTTCAGCTTCGTTTCCTTCAGGGCATGCGAGCTTCTATTTTGCCATAGGTACTGTTTTGTATTTTTACAACAAAAAAGCAGGTATGGTATTCCTGCTTGGCGCAACTCTTATAGGAATTGCAAGAGTTCTTGCCGGCCTCCACTGGCCGTCAGATATTATTGGCGGAGCTATTATTGGTATTGCGTGCGGGATTCTTGTGATACAAATTTCAAGGAAAAATTGAAGTCAGACTTCAATTTACTTTAAGAAGTGTGCCCGGGGAGAGAGTCGGGTCTTCATATTAGTATAGACTTAACTTTTCTACCCTTATATTCTCATTTTTCTACCATTGGTTTTTGAGAAAGGATTGGTTCGTAACGAATACGGGGCCGTCCTTGGTGGTGATTCGGTAAAGTCATAAGTTGTTGAGTATGTTGTTCCTTGCGTAGAAGTTTTTCTACTTTCTTGCGTTTACGTTGAAGACAAGGAAGATTGGTATCGTAATACATCCAGCTGAGTAATGCCATAGATTCCTCTTTCCCAAACTTTAAACTCCACATATTTGCGGTTTTGCCAGGGCGCATTGATTTATCTTCCCATAGATGTCCTGATATTCTGGTAAGCTGGAGAATTCTAGACCTTAGCCATTGTATATGCGTTGCGCTCGCAGAGATAAACTTTAGCCAAATTCTGGTATAAACATACTTTGGATTTTTATACGTATTGTAGCGATCTGTGTACCCTACAACTGATCCGTCTCCATCTAAATGACCCCGTAAGAAATCTCGAAAGTATTCACCAGGAACCGCTATTGCTCCAATTGTGTAGGTTTTAGCTGGGAACAACCCTATTGTAAGAAGCCAACGATAAAATTGAGCCATGCTTGGCTGTACCCGATAGGCTCGCTTCCGCTTATATCCATCGTTCTGATGATCAGGGGTATAGCGGATTGCGGTAGAGATATTGAGGCACTCTTTGAAAGTTTTTAGTAACTGAACATCTGTGGATCGCATAGTGATATGCCTCCCGTCCTTGGAGAGATTACCATCAGTCACAAGAAGGCCAACTACATAAGAAAGTTGAGGAGTCCATAAAAATTCTTTTTCTGGTAGTCTCTGTTTTGCCATACTGTGCCCGGGGTGGGACTTGAACCCACAAGCCTTGCGGCATGCGATTTTGAGTCGCACATGTTTGCCATTTCATCACCCAGGCAGGAATGATACTATTATACCTCATTTTTGGGTTTCTGCCAAGTGGCAAAGTCGCAAGAAGGATACGTATTGCATCCATAGAATATTTTTCCTCTTTTGGTTCGCTTTGCCACAACTTCGCCCTTGCTACATTTTGGACATGTCATACCAATAGGCGCATTGCTTGTTTGGAGAGATTCGGTATATTTACACTTTGGAAACGTAGAGCAGGCATAGAACTTCCCGAATCTTCCAGTGCGTATGATTATTGGAGAAGTGCACAAGGGGCATTGTTTATTTGTTGCTTCCACCACTGCTTGTTTTTTTGGCACTTCCAGATATTTTTTTTGAAGATTTTCAGCAAACGGTTCATAAAACTCTTTTATCATTGGGACCCATTGTTCTTCTCCTTTTGCAATGTTGTCTAACTGCTGCTCCATATGGGCGGTAAACGCAATATCTACAATAGCGGGGAAATGCGTAACGAGCATATCGTTTACGGTATTTCCCAAATCGGTTGGGTAAAATCTTTTCTGCTCATCTTTTTCAATATATCCGCGGTCTTGAATAGTAGAAAGAGTAGGGGCATAGGTCGAAGGTCTTCCCACCCCATGTTCTTCAAGCGCTTTTATAAGACTTGCTTCTGTATAGCGTGGAGGCGCTTCTGTAAAGTGCTGAGCGGGTATAAGTTTTTCAAGATTGAGCAACTCTCCTTTCTCAAGAAGAGGGAGTTGGGTTTCCTGGAATTTAATGGGGTAGGCTTTTAAAAATCCATCAAATTTGAGCATTTGGCCCGTTGCTCTGAACGTGTATTCTCCAGAATCGGCAGATTTTGAGTGGATATCTGCGGTTGAAGCCGCAAACACTGCTTGCGCCATTTGAGAAGCAATAAATCTTTTCCAAATAAGATCGTACAGTCTTTTTTGTGGAGGAGTAAGGTTATTTGTTGTTTGTTCTAGGTTTGTGGGCCTGATAGCTTCGTGGGCTTCTTGCGCGCCCTTGGTTTTTGTCTTGAAGCGGCGCGGCCCCGCCGCATACTCGTTTCCGTAGGTGTTTTGAATGAAGCTTTGGGCCGTAGTAAGTGCCGATTCTGCCAGGTTAAGCGAGTCGGTACGGTGATAGGTACAGTTGTGGGACACAATTCCATTGGCAATAAATGTCTTTGTTGATGTTGTCACGTCATACACGTATTGCTTTGTATAGTTGATATGTTTGATCTGTTTGATTTTCTTCCAAACAACAGGAGAAGTTCCAAGATGCCAAAGGAGTTTGTTCTCTGTATCCACCATTGGCGCAAGTGCTGTTGCGATTTGTTTCGGTATATACGGATTTCGTGTGTGTGCGACGTCGGTTTTCCCGAAATAGTTAAAGAAGTCTATCCCCAAAAACTTGGAGACTTCGTGTTTTGGAATACCATGAGCTTTTAGAAGATCATCAACAGTCTTATTGAGCGTCGGTATTCCTTGTGATTGGTTAATAACTCGTTTTTCGTAAAGCGCGCCGTATTTTTGGTAAAGGTTCTTCCAATGTTCCTTCTTCAGAACAAGGCGCGGAGCAATATACTTATGAAAGCTCGGAACGCCAACTGCTGAAACAAGGAGCCAGTAGACTTGGTTTCTTTTATCGAGATGCTTGGAGCTCGGGATTCCGAATGTTTTTAAGAGGAGTTGGAGTTTATCAATGAATACTTTTGATCTTGAGCTATAGGATAGGCGGATACTGTTGCGCCAGCTTTTCGTAATGCATCCATCAGTATCCCAAAGCCCCGCAATATAGCCGTGCAGAATTTCATCAGGTTGTCGTAACAGGATATTTGGGATATCGATTATGGAACTTTTGTTGCCCTTCGGGATCCCAAGATGCTGGAAGAGATGGTAAAGGAATGTGGATTGAAGTCGATATTGTGTTCTCAAAGTGGTGAGCCATGGATAGGGGTGATCGAGAACCTTCTCGAAGAGTTCCCGCAGATGGCACAATCCAACTTCTGATGCTTTCATTGCGAAGTTAATACGTGTGTCGAGATGTCCATCTCCTGCTATAAAACCAACTATATATGCAAGTTCAGGAGTTATTCTCAGGGGCAACTTTTGCGGTTTTGCGTTGCCAGTCTTTCCTGCTTTTTGTTTGACCCAAATTCCCTCATAATGGGATTCAATCTCTTCTAATGTGGCTTGAGAAGTAGAAAGGAGATGTTCCATCGCAGGGAAACTTGTTTCGTTCCCCCCGAATCTAAAATACACTCTCTCTCGCAGTTCCGGCGGGAACAACTTTATAAGGTCGAAAACCGTAGAAGGCTCTCGTTGTCGTGACACTGCAATACGTTCTAGGCTTGCGATAGAGTCTTTCGAAACGAGATGTTTAGCTTCAACCCATTGAGGCGATCCGTTCCGTATTACGAAAAGCGGATGGTCCTCAGTCACAGTGATCTCATCGTTTGATTCTGTTAAAATATTTATCATTGAAGAAGGTGCAGGAAGTTTCCAAAACTTCGGCACTACAGCTTCCGCCTGTTGCAGAGTCGTTTCTTCCATGCCAACAAGGCGCGTGTTTTTATATATGTGTTCTAACTCTGCTATACGGTAGATAGCTCCGTCATTTGCAACAACGAGTGTATCTTCATCTACACAGAGACCTCTTTCATAGAGCTGCTGGGCTACACTCATGGTGAATTTTGAAGAAAAATGAAGTTTTTTTGAGCCTTCCTGCTGAAGGGTTGAGGTTGTAAAAGGCGGAAAGGGATTGCGTTTTATCTCTTTTTGCTCCACATCTGCTACGTGATAGGCCGCACCCTCAAGGCGCTTAAGAATCTCATCAGTCTGTTCTTTTGAAGATATGTCGAGCTTGCCGATTGCCTTAGTGTCTTTTTTTGAAAGAAGCGCAGAAAATTCAGTTTTAGATTTTTTGAGTATAGCTTCAATCGACCAGTATTCTTCTGCCGTAAATGCTTTAATTTCTTTTTCTCGGTCTGCGATAAGCCGTACTGCCACCGATTGCACTCTTCCTGCCGAAAGCCTTTTTGCAACTTTTTGCCACAAAAAGGGAGAGAGTTCGTATCCAACCAAGCGGTCAAGAATTCTTCTTGCCTGTTGGGCGTTTACCCTGTTGATGTCAACAGTTCGTGGATTCTTTAACGCTTCTTCTATTGCGGATTTGGTTATTTCGTGGAAGACGATACGCTGGGGATTTTCCAAGTCTAAAACCTGCGCGAGATGCCACGCGATTGCTTCACCTTCTCTGTCTTCGTCGGTAGCGAGCGTTACGGATTCCGCTTTCTTGGCCGCAGCCTTCAAGGAGGTCACAGTCTTTCTTGCCTTGGTGGGGATAACGTATGTTGGCTCAAAGTTTTTTTCAACATCGATGCCAAGTCTTCCTTTAGGAAGGTCTCTGATATGTCCATAGGAAGAAAGTACTCGATACTCCTTTCCCAGAAAGGATTCAATTGTTCGGCCCTTTGCTGGGCTTTCCACCACAATAAGTTTCATGCTTTCATTTTTTCTACAGCTTCTGACAGCATTTGGCAATAGAGGTTGAGACCAACTGTGTTTATGCTTCCCGATTGCTCTTTGCCCAAAATGTTTCCTGCGCCCCGGAGTTCCAGATCTCTCATTGCTATTTGGTATCCTAAGCCGATTCCGTGTGCTTCCTTCAAAGCCTTAAGACGAAGGTTCGCTTTTTCACCTGGCCGTGAAGTTATGAAGAAATATGCAAAAGCTGGTTTTTCCGATCTTCCAACGCGGCCCCGAATTTGGTACGCCTGGGCCAAGCCGAGTTTTGCTGCATCGTCCACAATTAAAGTATTCACATTGGGAAGATCAAGCCCATTTTCAATAATGGTGGTTGCGAGGAGCACGTCGTATTTTCTGTTTTTAAAATCATCCATCATTGTAATAAGGATTGCTTCTCCTATTCTCCCATGCGCAACACCAATTCTTGTCTTAGGAACAAGCTTTTCCAAAAGCTTTTTCACTGCTTCAATAGTTCCTATCCTATTGTGGAGATAGTATACTTGGCCTCCTCTTTGCAGTTCTTTTTGCACCGCTGTTTTGACGAGTTTCTCATTAAAAGAAGCAACAGTGGTTTTAATTGGCATTCGACCCTGCGGGGAGGTTTGTATAATGCTTATTCCTTTCAGAGATGATAAAGCCATGTACAAAGTTCTTGGGATAGGGGTTGCCGACAAAGAAAGCACGTCAAGGGAGGCGCGGAGTTCTCTAAGCTTTTCTTTCTGTTTCACGCCAAAACGCTGTTCGTCGTCTATGACGAGCAGCCCGAGATTCTTGAAGGCAATGTCAGAAGACAGAATGCGGTGGGTGCCGAGAACCATATCTATGGTTCCACTTTTGATCTGCTCAACAATCCCCTGTTGCTCTCTTTTTGGCTGAAGCCTTGAAAGCATTGCGACGCGCAGGGGGAGAGATTTCAAGCGTTCTGTAAATGTTTGGAAGTGCTGGTAGGCGAGAATAGTGGTAGGAGCAAGCAACGCGGCTTGGTACCCTTGCTCCACAGATCTTACCATGGTTCTTAAGGCAATCTCTGTTTTCCCAAATCCCACGTCTCCGCAGGCAATGCGGTCCATAGGATCTTCTTTTTCCAAATCCTTTTCAATATCCTGCAGGGTTTCCAGTTGGTCTGGAGTTTCTCTGTATGGGAACGAATCTTCCACTGCCTTAAAGATTTCTCCAGGAGCCTCATAGGGCGGCCTTTTTGCAACTTCTTTTTGCGCGTAGAGCTCCAAGAGTGCTTTGGCAAGTTTTTCCACCTCTTCTCTCACGCGCCTCTTTGTTTTAAACCAAATCTGCGAGCCAAGCCGCGATATTTTTGGGTCTGCAAACCCTATGTAGCGCGAAAGTTTCCGTTCAAGGCCCAGAGGAACGAAGAGTTTGTCTCCGCCAGCATATTCCAGTACGTAGTATTTAATATCCCCTCGGACTGAGCTCGGGGCGAAGGCTGGTATTCGGTATTTAGGATTTGTCCCGACTCTGTCGAGGATCCTCGATGAAATCGGGATTTGGGAATTAGAAATTAGAAATTGGTCATTTGTGAGCCCCGTGAACTTAGCTACTCCATGATCCAAGTGCACAAGAAAATCTCCTGGCTGTATTCCCTTGAGATCTGAAAAGAGTTTTTGAGATTTTAATCTTTTCTTAAGAACTTCTTTTGCGAGCTCCTCGTCTTTAACCTCAATACCTAACTTTTCAATTGTTTCTATGGTGTTTCCGAGAAACTCAATGCGAACCGCAAAAGGGGAATTAATGGGAAAGACTTCCAAGGTCCCACCCCGGTTGCTAAACTCTCCGGGCTCTTGCACTCCAAACACTTTTTCATACCCCATTTCATCAAGCTTTCGCAAAAGCTGGGATAGTTCCAGCTTTGCGCCTTGCCACAGGTACATGGTGTTGTCTTCAAAAAACGGCTGAGTTTTGCGCGCTTCCAGTATCTTTTGCAAGTTCTCCTCAAACCAAACATTCCCCTTTTCCAAAAAATACGGGGTTATTGCAACTATCAAAACATTCGGAATTGTTTTTGCAGGAAGATTTTTATCCATTCGTAGGTTATCTATAAAACAAAACCCCGTATTTTCATAGAGGGGGTCGGGGAGATTGGGTATCTCCCCGTGAAGGAAAACAGTCCCGAGCTCGCGAGGGACGTTAGAAACCGTGGGTTTCTAAGGAGCGAAGCAAAACTTGTTTTGCGTAGCGACAAAGTATGGGGTGATTCCGGCAATCAGGACTCTGGGGATATTTGACAATTCCATCTGTTAGTACTTATACTTTTAAGTAGTACGGGAGTCAAATGTGAACAAGGAGTGGAGTTATGAACGAAACGCAGGAACTCCGCGTTGGTATCTGCGCTTGTACTCGGGCTTTCCATGGACAGCTAGGCGAGCTCACGGTTTCTGTGCAAGAACTTCAAGATACTATTTTGGAGAACCCAATCATCTTTCTTGTGCGGGAACTCGTGATTCCTGAAGCAAGAGGGCATCGCGAGACATTACACAAGTCACGATGCCACTTGTTCCTTGATGTTCATGAGGGTCCATTAGGCGGAGGCGGAGTATCGCTTGTACGGAACGAAATTATCCCAGATAAGAGAGGATGGGATTCTCTATGGATAGGAGGACAAAGTATTCGGGTAGAGAAGAAATGGCCGGTTGAGCATCCTCCAACAGCTGAAGAAATCCTTCAGACAATCCCCAGGATGCTTAAGATCCTTCCAGAGGTAAAGTTCCAACAATGGCTTGGCCGCATGACTCCCCAAGGATGGGAGCTTCAAGCCCCCATTCGCTAAAGCGTTGAATGGTGGTTCGAGACCGAGGCGCGATGATCCAGTTCGTCGCCCTCGGCTTTTTATTTTGCAGAACTATCTTCTTAAGCTTGCCATGGCAATGTTAAGAAGATAAGAGAACTTTTGTCAAAGCTTCGAATGCTTGCGCGATCGCAGGTTGGAGAAGAGTTGTTTCTTTTGGAGTAAAGCTTTTGAGGACAAAAGTTTCTACGTTTTTTGGCTTTCCTGTTGCTGGCCCGCCCGCCGATGAGGTGGGCTGAATGCCGATTCTGATTCTGGTGAAGTTTTTTGTTCCAAGTTCTTTGATAATTGATTCTACTCCTTTGTGGCCGGCAGAGCCGCGGCCGAAAGACACTTTGATTTTGCCCAAGAGAATATCAATGTCGTCGTGAACCACGACTAAGTATTTAGTATTTGGTATTTGGTATTTAGCAACTAATGACTTTACGGCTTTACCCGAATTATTCATGAAGGTTTGAAGTTTGGCAAGAATGGCATTGGGCAATTCAACCTCTTTTAACGCGTCCAAAACCATAAACCCAACGTTGTGCCGGGTTCTCTCATATTTTTTCCCAGGATTTCCCAATCCTACGATAAGAAACATATTCCATAGTATAACATCCCTGCTTGCAAAACGAAAAAAAATCTGATACTATGCAAAAGTATGAAAAGAACCATTTCTTTTTTCTGGGAGACCGGCAAAGTGGTTATTTTTGCCCTGGCCATCGTGATTCCAATACGCATGTTTGTGTTTCAGCCATTTTTAGTGAGAGGAGAGTCAATGGAGCCAAACTTTCACCAGGGCGATTACCTTGTTATTGACGAGCTTTCGTTTCGTTTTCGAGATCCTGAAAGAGGAGAGGTTATTGTTCTGAAATTTCCAGGCGATACGTCCCAGCGCTATATTAAACGAATCATTGGATTACCAGGAGAAACCGTGCAGGTGAAAGACGGGCAAGTGGCCTTGGAGAAAAACGGGGAAGAAATAGTTCTTAATGAATCTTGGTATCTTCCCCTAAACCTTCATACTCCAGGGAATACCGATATTACTTTGAAAGAAAACGAATACTTTATGCTGGGAGACAATCGCGCTTTTTCTTCAGATTCCAGGCAGTGGGGAGTGCTTGAACGTAACCTCATTGTGGGACGAGTGCTCGTACGACTTTTCCCGCCCAAGGCCTTAGCTAAAATTCAAGAACCGTCCTACTAACATGCAAAAAAAGCAGAGACTTCAAGCTCCAACCGGGATGCACGACATTCTCCCAGAGGACCAGCCCTACTTTGAGAAGGTCTATGCAACAGCCAAAGATCTGGCAACCTTTTATGGTTTCTCGCGAATTGATACGCCATTGGTAGAAGACGCAAAGCTTTACGAAAAAGGCACAGGAGTTACCACAGACATTGTAGAAAAACAGATGTTCTTGTTAAGGACGAAAGGAGGCGACGTTCTTGCTCTGCGGCCAGAGTTTACCCCCGGCATGGCAAGAGCGTACCTGCAGCACGGAATGGTCAACCTTCCCCAGCCCGTGAAGCTGTACACGTCAGGGCCTCTATTTCGCTATGAGCATCCGCAGGCAGGAAGATTTCGCCAGTTTCACCAGGTTGACCTTGAAGTGTTTGGAGATGAAAGCCCTGCAATTGACGCCCAAGTCATCCAGATTTTTTATTCTTTATTAAAAGAGCTCAAAATTCCTCATCTTACCATTGAAGTGAACAGCATTGGAGACAACCAATGCAGGCCGTACTACAAGAAACTCCTGGTGAACTTTTTAAGGTCTCGCCAGTACAGTCTGTGCCTCGAGTGCAGAAGGAGAATGAAAACCAATCCCTTAAGGATTTTAGACTGCAAGGAAGAAAAATGCCAAAGGGTAAGAGCGCAAGCCCCGCAGATTATTGACCATTTGTGCGATAAGTGCAAAACCCACTTCACTTCGCTTCTGGAGCTTTTAGACGAAGCAGACCTGCCGTATCATTTAGATCCGTATCTTGTGCGGGGTCTTGACTACTACACAAAAACCGTGTTTGAAATTATCCCAGAGCGCGCCCAGCCCCAAGAGGGCGGTAAACCTTCATCCTTGGCAGGCGGGGGAAGATTTGATACCCTTGTTAAAGTGTTAGGGAACAAAGACGTTCCTGCTTCAGGAGCAGCTGCCGGCGTTGAGCGTATTGTATTTTTAATGAAGGAACTTGGCATGAGCGTCCAGATTTCCCAGACGCCCAAAGTCTTTTTGGCCCAGCTTGGAGAGTCTGCAAAAAAGAAAAGCGTCAAGCTGTTAGAGGAGTTGAGACAGGCGAATATTCCAGTGGCAGAGTCTTTGGGCAGAGATTCTTTGAGAGCGCAGTTGGCGAGAGCCGACAAATTAGAGGTGGCGTTCACGCTCATTTTGGGCCAGCGGGAAGTGTTAGACAATACCATTGTGATAAGGCGCATGGACAATGGCATTCAAGAAACCTTGAAAATAGACAAGGTTGTGGAAGAGATCAAGAAGCGATTAAAGAAATAAATGGATTGTTTGTTTTGCAAGATTGCAAGAAAGGAGATTCCTTCAGACATCGTGCACGAAGACGAAAAGTTTTTGGTGTTTAAAGACATTAATCCAAAAGCTTTATTTCACGTGCTTATCATTCCCAAGAAACACATTGAGTCTATAGACCACGTGGAGCTTCAAGATAAAGAATTAATGGGCGAACTCATCCTCACAGCCCAAAAGGTCGCAAAGGAAAAGAATTTACAAGGATACAAACTTGCAATTAACGTAGGAAGAAAGGGCGGGCAGATCATAGATCACCTGCACCTCCACGTATTAGCTGATCTATGAAAGACACCACACGATTTCAAATAAAACGCCAGGAGCGGGAAACAAACCTTTCTTTGGTGCGCCGTTTTACCAAGCGCGTCAAAGAATCGGGAGTTTTGAGAGCGGCAAAGAGATCGCGCTTTAAGCACCGGGAGTTGAGCGAGGTGAAGAAAAAAGCAGCCACGTTAAGGCGGATTGAAAAGAAACAGGAGCACGATAAGCTTTTTAAGCTTGGAAAAGTTTCACGAGATGAGTCTAAGAAGTTCAATTCAAGAAAGAATTAGAGAAGCACTCAAGGCGCATGACCAAGTGCTCGCGGGCACGCTCCGTTTTCTTTTTGCTTCCATTGTCAATAAAGAGAAAGAGAAGAGGTATAGACTAAGCAAGGAGAGCCCCAAGTTATCACAAGAACAGCTTGCAAAACAAAGCGAACTCCAAGACCAGGAGGTTTTAGACGTTGTAGCGTCTGAAGCAAAAAAACACAAAGAGTCTATTGAGGCGTTTGAGAAAGGCGGCAGAAAAGACTTGGTAGTAAAAGAACAGGCAGAACTAAAAATTTTAGAAGTATATCTTCCAGAACAACTGTCGGAAGAAGAAGTCCGAAGACTCGTACAAGAGGCCATTGCGTCAACAAGTGCTTCCTCTGCGAAAGATATAGGCAAAGTTATGGTTGCCTTGATGCCCAAAGTCAAAGGCCGCGCCGACGGCGCCTTGGTAAACAAAATCGTAAAAGAACTTTTGACCTCGTAAACTTTTAATGGAGGTACGCATTCTTGATGAGTCGCTGGAAGAGTTTATACAGTCGCTGGAGAAGCCGACAATTGCAAAAGTTTTACACACGATTGAACTTTTGGAAACATTTGGACATCGTTTGACTATGCCGCACAGCAAGAAGGTTGCTGGTGGCATTTTCGAGTTGCGAATACGGGGAAGTCAAGAAGTGAGAATTTTCTATGCATTCGATAAAACTTCGGCTGTGCTCCTGCATGGTTTTGTCAAGAAATCTCAAAAAATTCCCTTGAAAGAAATACAAATGGCAGTGCAGAAACTAAAGGGCTTGACAGGTATATAGCGTATATGTTATGTTTGAAATATGAAATCCTACAGACAACTTCGTACAAAACTTCTCCGGGATAAAAGAGTTAGAGGGGCATACGAAAATCTTGCGCCCGAGTTTGCTTTTGTCAGGATGATTATTCAAAAAAGAGTTGAGAAAGGGTTGACACAGAAAGAACTTGCCAGTAAAATTGGCACAAAACAGTCTGCTATAAGCCGCTTTGAATCTGGAACTTACAACCCCACCCTTTCTTTTTTAGAGAAAATCGCGAATGCCTTTGGCGCGAGAGTAATCGTTTCCTTGAAGTAAAGGCCGCGCCGACGGCGCTCTTGTGAACCGTATCGTGAAAGAGAGTCTTTCTTAATAATTATTCATCCATTTGGAAACAAATACACCCTGGGGTTTCCAAGGTGTTTGTCTTTGGAGCGGGCCTTTGCGGGCCCGCTCCGTAGACTTATGCGTTAGCCCTTTTGTGGGGCAGGGCAGGACGTTCTGGTCGGTGGAGAGAACGTCACCTCTAACTCTGTCCCAGGATCAATCCGGGGCGTTGTCGAGAAGATCGTAACGCGCACAAGGATTTGTTTTTTTGCTTTGGGACTCATTGAGATTACTCCAGGTACGCTGACCCCGTCAGCGAAGATAGTAGCATTCATGTGCACTATCCTCTTGTCTGTGACGGTCAACCCTGTTGATGCTATGAGGCAGTAGGTGTTTCGTTCGGACGTGTTTTTTACCGTCCACGTCCTTTCTATGAAATCCCCTGGCTCGGTTGTCGCGTTGAAGAGGTCAACGCCTCTTTCGATGAGAATTGGTTCCTGGAGCTGCACGATGATTTTGTCCTCACCACCGCCCGCCGCAGACACCTTGGCGATGAGACCGGGGCCGAATATGGTGCCGAAGCCGAGGACTGAAACCAGCAAGACGAGAGCCAGTGGGACCCGACCGACGATCCGACCCATGTGCCTTTTCAAGGAACACCTCCTAAAACTTACTCCTCATCCGTGAGGGATTGTTTCTTTTATATCATACGAGAGTATTTTTGTCAACCCCCCCATTTCTTTCTTCTTGGAAAAGAATTACAATAAAACATCACGAAATGATTGAAATTCGAAATCTTACCAAGACTGCAGTTGATGTAAAGCTTTTGCGAAAGGTCGCACAAGATCTTTTCAGGAAAGCTGGAGTTAAGAGACCTATCTCGGTTGTGTTCGTGGGGCCAAACCCGCCAAAAGCCCGTAGGGCATTTAGGCGGGCCCGCCAAACTGCGAAGCTGTTGGCGGGACAGCGCCTCCTAGATATTTCCGTTGCCTTGGTGAGTCCTCAAAGAGCAAGACAGCTTAACATGATCTACCGCAAGAAAACATATGTGCCAAACGTGCTTTCATTTGACTACGGCGAAATTGTGTTGTGCCCCTCAAAGATTAGGAAAGATGCCAAAAAATATGGTATACTCTTCAAAGAGGAGTTGGCGCGCGTGTTTGTTCACGGGGTGCTGCATCTCATAGGGTACGACCATATCCACCAAAAAGATTATCAAAAAATGTCTCGCAAAGAAACAGTGTATCTCTCTCGTTTTGTATGAAGCCTCACGTTATTGCAGGATTAGACATTGGGAGCCACTCGTTGAAGATGGTGGTTGCCCAAAAGAAAGAAGAAAACGGAGACATTGAGATTTTAGGCGTGGCGCAAGAGCCCTCCTCTGGGGTAAGAAGAGGCGCGGTGGTAAATGGGGAGGAGCTTGCCTTGAAGGTTCTGTCTCTCAAACAACGCGTTGAAAATCTGGCTGCAAAGAAAGCAAACCGTGCTGTTGTGAATATTGGAGGAAGCCACATTACGTCTATTACTTCCCATGGCATAGTTGCAGTTTCCCGAGCAGACCACCAGATTTCTCCTGAAGACGTGGAACGCGTTATTGGAGCCGCGCAGACGTTTTCTCTTCCTTCAAATAAAGAGATTTTAGAAGCGTTTCCCCAGCAATTCAGTGTTGACGGAGAGCAGGGCGTGAAAGAACCTACTGGCATGAAAGGAGTGCGTTTGGAAGCAGACGTGATCGCGGTTTGCGCGTTTTCTCCCTATGTGAAAAGCTTGACTGACGCAGTATTATCGTGCGATATTGAGATTGAAGATATCGTGCCTTCTCCCTTATCTTGCTCTTTTTCTGTGCTTACTTCCCAGCAAAAAGAGCTTGGAGTAGCCCTGTTGGATTTTGGAGCCCAAACCACAAACCTAGCAGTGTTTGAAGAAGGAGAACTGGTGCATCTTGCGGTATTCCCTGTAGGATCAGAATCCATCACGAACGATATTGCCATTGGGTTACGAACCGAGCACGATTTGGCAGAACGCATTAAAAAAGAATTTGGAACCTTAGGCGCGTCTCGAGGGAAAAGGCAAGAAAAAATAGATAATCCCGACGGTTCTTTGTTTACCTTTCCCTCAAAGCTTCTTTTCCATATAGTTGAGGCAAGAACAAAAGAAATTTTCCAGTTTGTGGCAAAAGAGTTAAAATCAATTGAAAAAGGAGGAAAGTTGCCAGCCGGCGTAGTGTTGGCAGGAGGAGGGGCGAAACTTCCTCGTTTAGATGAGTTTGCAAAGAAAGAGCTAAAGCTTCCCAGCCGTCTTGGGACTCCCCAGGGCATTTCTACCTTTGAAACCGACCCTGTGTTTTTGGGAGCAATGGGTTTAGCTATGAAAGGGCTTGAGGGTCTTCCGAGAAGAACCTCTGTGGAAGAATCTGAAATTCTGCGCAAGATTAAAAAATTGTTTAAAGTATTTATCCCGTAAGCGATGGCGAAAACTTCAGTAAAAGTTATTGGCATAGGCGGAGGGGGAGGAAACGCGATTGACCGCATGGTTGCTGCTAAAATTTCAGGAGTGGAGCTTATAGCCGCAAACACCGACGAGCAAGACCTAAAAAAAATCAAGGCGCACAAGAAAATTCGCATAGGGAAACAAGTAACAAGAGGCCTTGGAGCGGGAACAAACCCTGAGCTTGGGAGAAAAGCGGCCTTGGAAAGCAAAGAAGAGTTAACCCAAGCGTTATTGGGGGCAGACCTCGTGTTTCTTGCTGCCGGCCTAGGAGGAGGAACAGGATCGGGAGGCATCTCACTTCTTGCAGATATTGCGCGCTCTCAAGGAGCATTGGTTGTGGCCGTGGTCACCAAACCATTCTCTTTTGAGGGGTTTTCTCGCATGAGGGTTGCTGAAAGGTCTTTAGAAGAGCTTCAGGCAAAAGTGGATACCTTGCTTGTTGTTCCCAACGACCAGATCTTAAAGCTCTTAGGCCCTGAAACAACGGTTCAGGGAGCGTTCTGGAAGGCAGACGAACTCTTACGCCAAGCCGTGCAGGGGATTTCAGACCTTATCACAAAGACTGGCATCATTAACGTAGACTTTGCAGACGTGAAAGGCGTGATGAAGAACGCGGGCAAGTCAGTTTTTGGCATAGGATACGGAAAAGGGGAAAAGCGCATAGACATGGCCTTGCACTCGGCCCTGCACTCTTCGCTTTTAGATATTTCTCTTCAAGGAGCAAAAGCAGTTCTTTTGCATATTGCAGGCCCAGCCGACCTTAGCCTGCAGGAAGTGCAAACAGCAGCTCAACAGGTAAAAAAAGAAGTTTCGCCTCAGGCGAAAATCATATTCGGAGCTTTGCACGACAGAAGTTTAAAGCAGGGAGAGGTAAAAATCACTCTCATTGCAACAGGGTTTGCCACGCAGTGAAAAAAATTCTCTTTGCATTATCCCTCGCATGTATTGCAGGGGTTTTTGTTTGGAGCATAATTCCCCGCGCTCCCTCAAGAGTTTCGCAGGAGTTTGCGCGGTTTTACGGGAGTAATGTTGAATTTGACGGCATAATTTCTCAAGACCCGACTCCCAGAGCAAAGAACGTGCAGTTTGTTTTCGCTCCCTCGGAGTTTTCTGCAGGGAAAGTTTTTGTCAGCACAAACAAGTTTTCCCCTTTGAGGTATGGAGATCTCGTGCGCGTCTCAGGCAAACTCCAAGAACCCCCGGCGTTTGAGGACTTTAATTACCAAAAATACCTGGAATCAAAAGGGGTGTATGGAACCATGTATTTTCCAAAGATTGAGCTCGTACGCACGGAAGCGTATCCTGGTTTGCGGCAGACTGTATTTGCAAGAGTTCTTCACGTTAAGCACCGATTCCGTGAGGTGATCGCCCTGCATATGAGGGCTCCAGAGAGCGCGCTCCTCGGAGCGTTACTTCTGGGAGATCAGAGCGCGCTTTCTGAATCTTTGAAAAACAAACTGAACTTCACGGGATTGCGCCACATTGTTGCCATTTCAGGCCAGCACGTTGTGATTCTCACAAATATGCTTATGGCCTTTTTTCTTGGCCTTGGCCTATGGAAGCGCCAGGCGCTTGCGCTTTCTTTTGCGCTTATGGTTTTGTTTATTTTGCTCACAGGGCTTGAATCTTCTGCAATACGAGCAGGAATTATGGGAGGGCTCCTGCTTGTGGGCCAGTATGCAGGACGCATGCAGGCTTCTTTCCGCGCCCTCGTGT
Organism: Parcubacteria group bacterium Greene0416_39; assembly: GCA_007375675.1. Taxonomy (GTDB): domain Bacteria; phylum Patescibacteriota; class Minisyncoccia; order Minisyncoccales; family UBA10102; genus VMEU01. Next base: position 29,862 of record VMEU01000002.1, read on the forward strand.
TTGCCGCGGCTCTGATGCTTCTTTTCAATCCTTTACTATTAACGAGAGACGTGGGATTCCAACTTTCCTTTCTTGCGGTTCTAGGAATCATATTCTCGTTTTCTTTTTTCAAGCATCTCTTAAGAAATGTTCCGCAAACGTTGGGCTTACAAGATATGATGGCGATGAACTTTTCTGCCCAGATTTTCACCTTACCTATTTTAATCTACAACTTTGGGTATGTTTCTTTAATTTCCCCTTTCACGAACATTCTCGTGTTGCCCGCAATTCCTTTTCTCATAGGAGTTGGGTTTGTGTTTCTTCTTGGAGGAGCTGTGTGGGGCTGGTTGGGAACATTACTTTCCTTTCCGGTCTTTCTCTTCGCTTTTTACTTCCATTTTATTGCTGAGTTTTTCTCAAAGCTTTCTTTTGCGCGCCTTGCCATAGAAAACCTTTCTTCCTTGTGGCTCATTCTATTTTATATCCCTGTCATACTTTTCATCCGCAAGTTCGAAAAAAATGTGATATGATGGGAACGGTATGCGAAAACGAATCTATCTTGACTATGCTGCGACTACACCCTTGGACCCGAAGGTTCTCAAGGCAATGCTTCCGTATTTGAAAAAAGAATACGGCAACCCTTCTTCAAGCCACTCTTTTGGACAGGCGGCAAAAGCGGCAATAGAAAAGGCAAGAGAGCAGGTTGCCAAGTTTTTGAGTTGTAATCCCTTAGAAGTAGTGTTCACCTCAGGAGCTACGGAGGCAAACAACCTTGCCATTCAGGGTATTATCAAACCCAAATCTCAAAATTCAAAACCTCATATCATAACGAGTCAAATTGAGCATGAGTCGGTTCTTTCGCCATGCCAGGCATTAGAACAAGAAGGGGTTGCTGAAGTTACGTATGTGCCAGTAGATAAAGAAGGGATTGTGCGGGTTGAAGATATTGAGAAGGCGATAAAACCAAACACCGCACTGGTTTCTGTTATGCATGCAAATAGTGAAATTGGAACCATACAGCCAATAGCAGAAATCGGAGCGTTGTTAAAAGTTATAAGTCAAAAGTTAAAAGTTAAAATTCTCTTTCACACCGACGCCGTTCAGGCTGCGCAGTTTCTTCCTTGCGACGTGCAGAAACTTGGCGTGGATATGCTTACCCTGAGCGCGCACAAATTCTACGGCCCCAAAGGAACAGGAGGTCTGTTTGTGAGAGAAGGAGGCAGGCTTGATCCATTGTTTTTAGGCGGAGGCCAAGAGCAGGGTCTTCGATCTGGGACTGAAAACGTTGCCGGCATTGTAGGCATGGGAGAAGCAGTAGAAGAAATTCATCCTGTCACTATTCGGAATATCAAAATCCGTCAGCTGCGCGACCAGCTTATCAGAGGAGTTCTCCGCAACATTCCGCGGGGTTCCTTAACAGGGTCTTTGCAAGCTCGGCTTCCCAATAACGCGCACTTTTGCTTTGAGGGTATACAGGGCCAGGAGCTTCTTATGGCTTTAAATGAAAATGGCATTGCAGTTTCTACAGGGTCTGCGTGTTCAGAAAAAACCAATGAGCCCTCGCACGTTCTTCTTGCATTGGGCATGGCCGCGTCAAACGCAATGTCTTGCATACGAGTAACACTGGGCAAGCAGACGACAAAGGAAGAAATTGAAAGGACGGTGAAAACTTTGAGGGCTGTACTTGAAAAACTGCGGAGGCCTCGTATATAATAAGAGTGGTATGTTTCTCCGATCGTTGCGAAAAAAGAAAATGCAAAAGATCTTGGCGCCGGTCATTTCTCTGTCTGTTGCTTTTGGATTGATTTCAGGTATTGCGGGCGGTTTTGCCTATGAGAAGCTTGCCGAATTTCCAGAAAGGATCATTGAGCGGGAGCGCGTGGTAGAAAAAGAATACATCCCGCAGACAACTCAAGAACAAAAAGTTATTGACGTGGTTCGCAACGTTTCTCCCTCGGTCGTGAGCATTGTCATAAGCAAAGATGTTCCGGTTTTGGAGCAGTACTTTACGAACCCTTTTCAAAACATTCCCGGGTTTCCTTTCCAACTCCAAATTCCCCAGGTTCGCCAAAAAGGCGTGGAAAAGAAAGAGGTGGGAGGCGGTTCAGGGTTTTTGGTTTCCCCAGACGGCTTGGTGCTTACCAACAAGCACGTCGTGCTTGACCAAGACGCAGAATACGCGGTTTTCACCAATGAGGGCAAATCGTATCCTGCCAAGGTTTTGGCAAAAGATCCCTTTCAGGATTTGGCGGTTCTCAAAATAGATGAAGAACAGTTGGTAGACTCCAAGGGCCTTTTCATTCAAAAGCCCTTTCCCTACGCAAAGCTCGGAAATTCAGATACCTTGGAGATGGGGCAGACCGTTGTTGTCATTGGCAATGCCTTAGGAGAATTCCGCAATACCGTTTCTGTTGGAGTGATTTCAGGGCTTAGCCGTACCATCACGGCTGCAGGAGGCAGCAACTTTGTAGAAACGATTGAAGATGTGATACAAACAGACGCAGCAATCAACAAAGGGAATTCAGGCGGGCCTTTGTTGAATCTTGCAGGCGAAGTGATTGGAATTAATACTGCAACCGTGCTCCAAGCGCAGAGTATTGGATTTGCAATTCCTGCCAACAAAGCAAAAAGAGGGATTGAACAGGTAAAGCTTCTTGGCAAGATCGTTTATGCTTCACTGGGAGTGCGCTATGTTCTTATTGACGAGAAGATAAAACAAGAACGTTCGCTCCAGGTAGATTACGGAGCATTGGTAAGCAAAGGTTCCCAGGGAGAGCCTGCGGTGGTTCCAGGGTCTGCAGCACAAATCGCGCTCATCCAGGAAGGCGATATCATTCTTGAACTGAACAAGGAAAAGGTCACCAAAGAGAATTCCTTAGGAAAAGTGCTTCAAAAGTACAACCCAGGAGACGTCGTAGCCATAAAGATATTAAGGGAACCCTCAATACTCACGCTCAATGCCACCCTTGGCGAGCGTAGCGAATAGTGCTATAGTTAAACCATGCAAGGGAACTTTACCCATAAGGCACAGGACGCGCTTTTCCAGTCGCAAAACATTGCCCAAGAGCGGAGCCAGCAGCAAGTGGACGCCCTCCATCTTCTCTATGCTTTGTTGTCTCAAGACGACAGCGTTGTTTTAACATTGCTCCAAAAGGTTGACGCGGACACAGAAGGGTTAAAGAAAAGGGTTGCGCTTACTTTAGAAAGGCTCCCTATTGCTTCAGGAGCTCCAAACATATTTGGCCAGTTCTACCTCACTCAAGATTTAGCCAAGGTGCTAGAGAGGGCGCGCCAAGAATCAATGAAAATGGGAGATGAATATATTTCCGTGGAACATTTGTTCCTCGCTTTATTAGATAGCGACACCAGGGCAAAGGAGATGTTAGAAAAGACAAACTTTCTCAAAGGAGGAGGAGGAGCAGCAACGCTTGAGTTTGGGAAGTTAGATTATGAAACTGCCCTAAAGATTCTTGCGCAGATTCGGGGCGGGGTAAAAATTACAGACCAGAATCCAGAAAGCAAGTACCAGGTAGTAGAAAAATACGCGAGAAACCTTACAAAACTTGCGAGAGAAGGCAAGCTTGACCCTGTCATTGGAAGAGACAATGAAATCAGGAGGCTGATGCAGGTTCTTTCCAGGAGAACGAAGAACAACCCCGTGCTCATTGGAGAAGCAGGGGTTGGCAAGACTGCGATTGTGGAGGGTTTGGCGCAAATGATTGAAAAAGGAGAAGTTCCAGAGTCTCTGAAAGACAAAGAAATCATTGGGCTGGACCTGGGCTCTTTGGTTGCAGGAACCAAGTACCGAGGTGAGTTTGAAGACCGGATTAAGGCGCTCTTAAAAGAACTTGAAAGAGCGGGAGGAAAGTACCTTGTGTTCATTGACGAACTTCACACCTTGGTTGGAGCCGGGGCCGCTGAAGGAGCAATTGACGCCTCCAACCTTTTGAAGCCAGCTTTAGCTAGAGGAGAGTTGAGAAGCATTGGGGCAACCACTCTCAAAGAATACCAGAGATACATTGAAAAAGACCCGGCCTTAGAAAGGAGATTTCAGCCCATATTTGTTGCCGAACCTTCTATTGAAGATACCGTAACGATTTTACGAGGCATTAAAGAAAAGTACGAGCTTCACCACGGCGTTAAAATAACAGACTCTGCCTTAGTTGCCTCGGCCAACCTTGCGGCCCGTTACATCACCGAGCGCTTTCTGCCAGACAAGGCGGTTGACTTAATGGATGAGGCCATGAGCTCTCTGCGGCTTGATATGGAGTCTGCTCCCGCGGAGCTTGAGTTGTTGAAGCGTGAAATCCAAAAACTTCAGATTGAAAAGGAAGCGCTGAAATCCGAAAAAGGCAAAGAACAAAGAATTAAGGCAATCGAAAGGTTTCTCGCGGATTTTGAAGAGAAGGCAACAATAATTAACGTAAAATGGAGTTCAGAGAAGACGCAGGTTGCAGCGATTAAATCTTTCAAGAAAGAAATTGAAGCAATGAGGTTCCAGATTGAGAGAGAGCAGGTTTCCGGAAACCTGCAGAAGGTTGCAGAATTAAAGTACGGCCAACTCCCCGAGCTTTTAAAGAAACTGAAACTGGAAGAAAAGAAGCTTGCAAAGTTCCAGAAATCAAATCCCATGCTCAAAGAAGAGGTTCTTGAGGAAGACGTGGCAAAAGTGGTTTCAAAATGGACAGGGATTCCCGCAATGCGCCTCATGGAAGGAGAAGCAAAGAAGCTGGAAAAGATGGAAGAATCCTTGCAAAAAAGGGTGATTGGGCAGAGCGAAGCCATACAGGCAATTTCCAACGCAATCAGGAGAAACCGCGCGGGATTGTCTGAGCCAAACCGTCCCCTGGGTTCTTTCATGTTTTTAGGCCCCACGGGAGTGGGAAAAACAGAGACTGCGAAAGCATTAGCCTTCTTTCTCTTTAACGACGAGAACGCGATGATCCGTCTGGATATGTCAGAGTATATGGAGCGTCACACATCCTCCAAAATGATAGGTTCTCCTCCTGGATATGTAGGGTATGAAGAAGGAGGCCAGCTTACAGAGAAAATCAGGCGCAGGCCCTACAGCGTAATACTTTTAGACGAGATTGAAAAAGCAAACCCTGAAGTGTTTAACATTTTACTCCAGATTTTAGAAGACGGGAGGTTGACTGACGCAAAAGGCAGGACAGCATCTTTTCGCAACGCTATCATTATCATGACCTCAAACGTGGGCTCCCAGTTTATCGCGGAAATGAACCCCATGGGGTTTGTGGCGTCTTCAGGGGAGGCAGAAAGCAAAAAGAACGCAGCGAAAGAGCGCGTCATGGCAGCCCTCAAAGAAGAGTTTAGGCCGGAATTTCTCAACCGCATTGACGAGTTCATTCTCTTCAATTATCTTGGGAAGGCAGAGATCAAAAACATTGTGGATCTTGAGCTTGCAAAGGTTGCCAAAAGAATGCGAGAGCACGACATTGTGTTGGAGGTTACAGAAAAAGCAAAGGAGTTGTTAGCCGTGAAAGGCTTTGACCAAAACCTTGGCGCGAGGCCATTGAGAAGAGTGGTGCAAAAACGGGTGTTAGATCCCTTGGCGCTCCAGATTGTAGGAGGAGAGATTAAGGCTGGAGACAGGGTTCTCCTTGAGGCATCAGGCGAGGAGATCATTATTCACAACGCCTTGGGACTTCGCCACTCACATGACAAAAGCAGAGGCAACACAACGCGTAGAGAAGCTCAGAAAACTCATTAATATTCAGCGGTACCTTACCCACGTCTTAGATACCCAAGAGTTATCTGACGAGGCACTCGACTCTTTAAAGCACGAGCTTTTTTTGCTTGAGCAGCAATATCCGGGCCTTGTCACTCCAGATTCTCCCACCCAGAGAGTGGGTGGAAAACCGCTTGAAAAGTTTCAGAAGGTGTCTCACAGAGTGCCTATGCTTTCCATTGAAGATATCTTTTTGCAAGAAGAATTCCAGGATTGGGAAAAGTATCTTTCCTCGCGAGCGGGGACAGTCCACGCTACGCTGGAGTATTTTGCAGAGCTTAAAATAGACGGTTTTGCCGTGAGCCTGGTCTACGAAAAGGGCATTTTCAAAAGAGGCGCCACAAGAGGCAATGGCCAGGTTGGAGAAGATGTCACCCAAAACCTCAAGACCATAGAGAGTATTCCCCTTTGTCTTGAGAAATTCACCCCGTCATCCGACGGGGTGCCCAGTCGAATGACTGGGCAAATTCCAGCTTTGCTGGAGGTGCGAGGCGAAGTATATATGGGGAAGTCAGACTTCCAGAAACTCAACAGAGAAAGAAAAAAGAAAGGAGAAGAGCTGTTTGCAAATCCCCGTAATGTTGCCGCAGGGTCTATTCGGCAGCTGGACCCAAAACTTGCTTCTTCCAGACCCTTGCGATTTATGGCATATGATCTTCTTGCAGACCTTGGGCAGCAGTTCCATTCTGAAGAGCACGAAATGCTGCAGAAACTCGGCTTTAAGACAGACGAAAGCGCAAAAATATGCAGAACAATTGAAGAGGTTTGGGCATACAAAAAAGACGTCGAGAAGAAACGCGACGCCCTCCCTTTTCTTATCGACGGCGTTGTGGTAAGCGTCAATCGCAATGAGCTTTTCGAAAAGCTTGGAGTTGCGGGGAAAGGCCCCCGGGGCATACGTGCAATAAAATTTTCAGGTTCCCAGACAACAACAAAAATTCTTGACATACGTTTGCAGGTGGGAAGAACCGGAGCAATTACCCCAGTTGCCGTATTGCAGCCTGTATTGGTGGGAGGAGTAACTGTTTCTCGCGCCACGCTTCACAATACAGACGAGATCAAGCGCTTGGGGGTAAAAATAGGAGATACGATCGTTATTGAAAGGGCGGGCGACGTGATCCCTGCGGTGGTGAAGGTGTTTCCAGAGCTGCGCAATGGACTCGAGAAAGCATTTCTCATGCCTGCGACATGCCTCGTCTGCGGAGCGAAACTCGCAAAACCCGAAGGAGAGGTGGTATGGCGTTGTCCCAATCAAAAAGAGTGCCCTGCTCAGCAAAAAAAATTTCTGCACCACTTTGTTTCAAAGAAAGCGTTTGATATCAAAGGTTTAGGCCCCAAGATTCTTGATACGCTTGTTCAAGAGCATTTAGTTTCAACACCCGAAGATATCTTTGAACTTGGCAAAGGGGATCTTGCGCCTCTTGAGCGGTTTGGAGAAAAGTCTGCTGAAAATATCGTTGAGGCGATCAACAAAAGCAAGAAGGTTCAGCTTGCAAGATTTATCTTCGCCTTGGGCATTCGCCACGCGGGGGAACGAACCGCGCAAGCTCTTGCAGATCACTTTGGAAGCATTCAAAAGATTCAGAAAGCATCTGTCCTGGAGCTGGAAGCTATATCGGATATTGGTAAAGTAGTATCCGATAGTATCTCCAGGTGGTTCCAATTAAGGGGGAATCAAAAGCTTATCAATGAGCTCTTGAGAGTTGGGGTACGTATAGAAAATGCAAAGTTAAAAGTTAAAAGTCAAAAGTTAGAAGGACTTACTTTTGTATTGACCGGAGAACTCCGTGGGCTCTCAAGAGAAAAAGCGAAAGAAAAGATTTTGTTGTTGGGAGGAAATATTTCAGAATCTGTTTCAAAGAAAACGAGCTACCTTGTAGTAGGGGAGAACCCAGGCTCAAAGTTTACCATCGCAAAGAAACTAGGTATCAAGATTCTTTCCGAGCAAGAATTCCTCAATCTGCTATAATAGTGGCATGCCACGGCGGAAAGAAAAAATGTTTCTTGAGGGGAGACCATATCATATCCTCAACAAAGCGGTTGACCAAAGGCCCATTTTTGGCTTAAAAGAAGACTGCAACCGTTTTATTTTTCAAATGTACGCGGCAAATATAGGAAGCCCCGCGCCAAATCTTCAGCGTCTCAATATTGGGGAAGCCGCGCAAAAAATCCTTAGAGGAGAAAAACTTTCCGATAAATTTCTTATAAAGAGCCACGACCCCTTAGTTGAATTTTTCAGTTTTGTTTTAGCAAAAGACCATTATCATTTTGGCCTTGTTCCTTTAGCTGGCAATGGCATTTCCAGGTATATGCAAAAATTGAACCTTGCATACGCAAAATATTTTAACAAAAAACACGAGCGTCAAGGCCCTCTTTTTGAAACAAGATTTCGCGCCAAGGCAATCACAACTCCAGCCCAGCTCAATGCATTGGTAAAAATGATTAATATCCAAAATATTCTTGAGATTGCGGAGGATCCTTCCGTGTACTTTTACTCAAGTTTTCCTGACGTGTTCTCCAAGCGCAAGTCGCTGTTCATTCTTCCTGCAACACTTTCTGAACTCAAAAAAAACCTTGGAGAGGATTTCTTTAAAAGCATAAGTTTGAAATCCGATTTACAACAAGTTAGAAAATGAACGTAAAATAGCGTTTTATACCCGGTTTTAAACATGCTAGCCCATTTTAAAAATCTTGACTGGATCATAATAGGAAGCGTCATTCTCCTCACTATTTTTGGCATTGTGAGTATTTGGAGCATCTCTGTGGGGTACCAAAACTTCGCAAACTTTGAGAAACAGCTTATTTTCTTTGGAATAGGGCTATTTTGTATGTTTTTGTTCTCTTTTATTGATTGGAGATGGATTAAAAATAATCCTTATTTGATTCTTATACTGTATGGGGTTGGGGTTCTCGCAATTGCAGGCCTTTTTATCTTTGCGCCAGAGATCAGAGGTACAAGAGGGTGGTATAAAATAGGGGCTCTATCGGTTGATCCAATAGAGTATATGAAGGTACTCCTTATTATTTTAATGGCAAAATATTTCTCTATGCGCCATATTGAAATGTATCGGATACGGCACGTTCTTCTATCGGGGCTTTACTTTGCCTTGCCAATTTCTCTTATCTTTTTTAAGCCAGACCTTGGTTCTACCCTGCTTTTAAGCATAATTTGGCTTGTAACCTTAATTGTTTCAGGAATAAAGAAGCGCCACCTCTTTATTATTCTTTCTGTTGGATTGGTCATCTTTGCTTCAGGATGGACCTTTGTATTGCAAGATTATCAAAAGAACCGTATTCTAAGTTTTGTAGAGCCCGAATTAGATCCTCTAGGTATTGGATGGAGCCAACTTCAATCTAAAATAGCTGTTGGAAACGGGGGAGTATTTGGTACCGGTTTCCAACAAGGGAGTCAAACTATGTATGGATTTCTTTCAGAGCCGCAAACCGACTTCATTTTTGCTTCAATAGCTGAAGAATTCGGATTTGCAGGGATTGTTTTTTTGTTTACCTTATTCGGAGTTCTCATTTGGAGAGTGTTAAAGCTGGCCAGGGAAGCGCAAAGCAATTTTCCAAGGCTTATTGGAACAGGATTTGCAACCCTTTTGATCGTGGAAATAGGCATAAACGTTGGCATGAACCTTGGCTTACTCCCTATTGTAGGCCTTCCCTTGCCTTTTGTAAGCTATGGAGGATCGTCTCTTATTATGGGATATGCTGCCTTAGGCCTTTTGCAGAGCATCAAAACCCACTAAAACACAAAATTTGCCTTTAGGGCAAATTTTCGGTTCTCCCCGTGTAGGAAAACAGCGAGTGAAGCGAGCGTTAGAAACCGTGGGTTTCTAAAAGAGGGGGGTCGGGGGGAACCGTGTGAGCGTATATCGGTTATCCACACATATCCTCTTGACAGAGCTGTGTGCTTAACCGATACTAAACCTGTAGAACTTTTCAACAAGAACCCTAGGGAAAATTACCCCTTAAAGGAAATAGAAATCCTTGAGGGAAATTTTGCCTAGGGTTTTTTGTTTTAGGAAGCGATAAATAAAATGCAAATCTACAAATGATATACGAATGCCGCGAATAAAAAGTAGTATTTGTACATTCGCAAGCATTCGTAGATTAGCATTATGAATACAGAAGAACCAAAATACATTTCGCTTCAAGAGGCAACGCAATTCTGCAATTACTCGCAAGAGTATTTGAGTTTGCGTGCAAGGAGCGGAAAATTGCGCGCAGTAAAAATAGGCCGCAATTGGGTCACCACGAAAGAGTGGTTGGAAGAGTATGTTGGTGGAACAAAAAAACTCCGTCCTCCTGAAAATCTTCCAATGGAGGAAGAAGAAGTTTTTTCAGAACCGTCTCAATGGCTTCCCATATTGGAGAAAGTAGGAGCTTTTGCTCTTGCGAGTCTCGCAGTTGTATTTTTTGCTACAGGAGGAATTGCATTTGGCAAAGACGGATTTTTCGAAACAACGTATCGGATAAACGGCCTTGCCCAAAGCTTTGGAAAAGGATTTGACGTTGGAGCTGCATCTGTGGGTGATGGCGTAAAAGAGTATGCGGGGTGGCTCGGAGAAAATATTTCTGCGCTCAATAAAAAAGTTGAGCAAGAACTGAAACAGAATTTCAATACTGTGGCGCGAGGATATGAAGAACTAGATGAAGGATTTTTTGAAACAACGTATCGGATGAATGTTCTTGCGCAGGAATTTGGCACAGGGTTTGATATGGGATTGCAGGCAGCACAAAAAGGGTTGGTGCAAGGATATGAAGAGCTAAAAGGAGAGTTTGAGACGGGGCTTGGCATTGCAAAAAAGACTATTCCAGAAAATTTGCAACATGCGCAAAAAAATTTGGCGCAAAAATACGAGGACCTGAATGACAGTATCAGGGATACATATTCAAGCATTCAAAAAGGGGTTAGCATAGTGGCGTTTCGTGCGGATACAACTGTACAAGAATTTGGGCAAGGGTTTGATGTTGGGGTTAGTATTGTTGTTCAAGACTTTCAAGACGCATTTGGCTCTGGCCTTCAATTCTCAGCAGCTGTTGGAGATGGGGCAAAAGGATATGGAAGCTGGTTTAAAGAAAACATTACAGAGAGTGGCAGGGCTATCAAGCATACATATGTAAACCTGCAAAAAGGAGTGACGAGGGCAGCAAAGAACGTGGCTGAACTTCTCACAAAAGAAGAATTCGTCGAGCCTGAACGGCCTATTGTGGTTTTGGAGGAAGAAAAGAAAACAGAAACGCCCTTGCTCGTGCGAGAGATTGAAGTCTCGCGTGTCACAAGAATTGAGCCGGTGCGCGAGATTGTGCGGGAAGTGGTAGTTGCAGACAATGTTCAGCTCGTAGCTGATATGCAAGAAGATCTTCAAGATGTGCTTGCCTGGAGAGGCGCCTTGAGAGGAGAGATTGAAAGTCTTAAACAGATCACTGCAAAACTTCAGTCAACTCCTCCTTCTTCTTCTGGAGTGAGCGCGCCAATCTACATTAGCTCGGGAGGTCTTCAGGTTGGTGGCAATGGCACGTTTTCTTCTTTAGGAGTTTCAGGATTCGCGAGCGTAGACAGTTTGTCAATTGGGAGGTCTGCAACAATCAGCCAAAACCTTATTGTCGGCGCAGCCACTTCTGTAGTAGAAACCCTTGCAAACCCTGGTTTTCTTATAAATGGAGACGACCTCTTTGTTGCCGGATCCGCAGGCATTAAAGGCAACATCTACACAGACGGCACTCTTATTGTAGGAGGAGGAACCACCATATATGGAGACAACTCTATCACCATTGCAAACGCAGGAACGTTAACCGTCACCGACGGTACCAACACCCTGTTCTCTGTGGTAGACAACGGAACAACTGGAACGGTTAGTGTCACAGGCAGTTTAGACCTGAACAACACCACAACCACAGCAATTTCTGCAAACGCAAACGCAAAAATATTGAACATTCAGGGAACGTTTATTGAAGCAGCATCTGGAGTTCACGCAAGAATGGCAGGCCTTGAAATTACTCCACCCACCATTACCGCGGGAGTAGCAACCGTAACAGACACCGCTTCCTTATATATATCAGCCGCACCGACCGCAACAGTAACAGGCGCCAACTACGCTTTGTGGGTAGATGCAGGCACTACAAGGTTAGATGGAAATGTAGGCATCGGGACTGCAACTCCCTTAACGGCATTGCATATTAGTTCTACCGACGGTCTTATTATCCCGGTTGGGACCACAGGGCAAAGGCCTGGTACTGCCACCACCGGTACCATTAGATATAATGCCACCACCTCGCAATTTGAAGGTTTCGGCACTGCGAGCTGGGGTTCTTTGGGCGGTCTTATTGACGTAGACCAAGATACCTATATTAGCGCTGAAACCAGCCCAGGCGCAGATAACGATGAATTGAGGTTTTTTACCGCGGGCACTGAAAGAATGCGAATTCTTATCACCGGCAACGTTGGCGTTGGCAATACAGCCTCCACAGCGTTGCTTGATGTGAACAACACAACAACCATAACCATTACTGCAGCAGCAAACGCCAGAGTTCTCAACGTGCAGGGAGCATTCACAGAAGCAGCATCTGGAGTTCACGCAAGAATTGCAGGCTTTGAAATCACTCCGCCCACCATTACCGCGGGAGTAGCAACCGTAACAGACACCGCTTCCTTATATATATCAGCCGCACCCACCGCAACAGTAACAGGCGCCAACTACGCTTTGTGGGTAGACGCAGGTGCAAGCAAGTTTGACGGAGCCATTACTGCAGATGGATTGATCATAGGCACAGGCGGTCTCACTCTCACTGGAGCAACAGCCATTGCCATTGGCAACAACTTGAGCACAGTAGCCATAGACTCTTCTGACTGGGATATTACTGCCACAGGAGTCATGACAGGCATTGGA